>DASUQB010000448.1:0-4438 GCA_036280835.1 Microbacterium sp.
CCCGCGACGGGTTCGTCGTGCGCGAGCCGCACCCCGCCGACGGACGGGCGGCGCTCGTCGCGCTGACGCCCGCCGGCCGCGAGCTGGTCGAGGCGGCGACGGATGCCCTCAACGCGGAGGTCTTCGCAGAACCCGGGCTCACCGACGACGACACGGTCGAGCTCGTGCGGATCCTCGCCCGGTTCCGCCGCGACGCGGGCGACTTCCGGGACCCGAAGCCCCAGCCCGATCCGCTGTAGCGGGCGGGCGGCCGCGCGGCGGCATCCGTCCCCCACCCGCCCCCGCGAGACAGCCCCTGCGCGCCGAAACAGCGTGCAGGGCGTGCGGTCACGGCGCCAGGACGCAGTCTCGCGGGGGCAGGCGGGTGCGCGGGGAGAATGGGCGAGCGCCCGGCGGGGTCGAGCACCGCGTCAGCGGTGCGTGAAGTCGGGGGCGCGCTTCTCACGGAAGGCCGCCATCCCCTCTTTCTGGTCCTCGGTGCCGAACAGGCCCGAGAAGGCCTGCTTCTCGAAGCGCAGGCCCTCGGCCAGCGAGGTCTCGAGCGCGGCGTCGAGGGAGGCCTTCGCGGCGTAGACCGACGGCAGCGACTTCGCGGCGATCGTGTCGGCCGTCTTGCCGGCCTCTGCCAGCAGGTCGTCGGCGGGCACCACCCGCGACACCAGGCCCGCACGCTCGGCCTCGTCGGCCTTCATGAGCCGGCCGGTGAGCACGAGCTCGGCGGCCTTGTAGTAGCCGATGGCCCGGACGAGTCGCTGGGTTCCCCCCATGCCCGGGATGACCGCGAGGTTGATCTCGGGCTGACCGAAGGTCGCGGTGTCCGCGGCGAGGATGATGTCGCACATCATGGCGAGCTCGCAGCCTCCGCCGAGCGCATAGCCCGACACCGCAGCGATCGTCGGGGTGCGAACGCCGGCGAATCGGGCCCAGCCGCCGAAGTGGTCGCCCATGATCATGTCGAGCGAGCCCTTGGACTCCATCTCCTTGATGTCGGCGCCGGCGGCGAACGCGCGCTCGGATCCCGTCACGACGATCGCGCCGATGCCCTCGTCATCGTCGAACCGCGTGGCGGCGTCGACGATGTCGTGCATCACCTGGCTGTTGAGGGCGTTCAGAGCCTCCGGCCGGTTCACCGTTATCCAGCCGACGCGTCCCCGCGTCTCGACGAGGATCGTCTCGTAGTCCGTCATGCTGTGCGCGCCTCCGACTGGGTCCGAATCGTGTTGATGATGCCCGAGAAATCCTGCCCGGCACCCTCGCCGGCCGCGAACTCTTTGTAGATCTCGCGCGCGAGACGGCCCAGCCGGGCATCCACTCCTGTGAGATCGATCGCCTGCTCGGCGAGTCCGAGGTCCTTCGACATCAGCGCCCCGGCGAAGCCGGGCTGGTAGTCGCGGTTGGCGGGGCTCGTGGGCACCGGCCCCGGCACGGGGCAGTTGGTGGTCAGCGCCCAGCACTGGCCGGATGCGTTGGATGCCACGTCGAAGAGCGCCTGGTGGGTCAGCCCCAGCCGCTCCCCCAGCACGAACGCCTCCGCGACGGCGATCTGCGAGATGCCCAGGATCATGTTGTTGCAGACCTTGGCCGCCTGGCCGAGCCCCGGCCCGCCGCAGCGCACGACGCGGCGGCCCATCGCCTCGAGCAGGGGCAGCGCGTCGGAGAAGTCCTCCTCCGAGCCGCCCACCATGAAGGCGAGCGTGGCGTTCTCGGCGCCGACGACGCCGCCCGACACGGGGGCGTCGAGGCTGCGATGCCCCGCGGACTCGGCGAGCTCGTGGGCGAGCTGCGCCTCGTCGACGGCGATCGTCGAGCAGTCGATGAACAGCGTGCGCGGCTTCGCCACGCCGAGCAGCCCCGGGCTGTCCTCCGAGCCGCGGTACGCCTCGAGCACGTGCCGGCCGCCGGGGAACATGGTGATCACGACGTCGGCGGATGCCGCGGCATCCTGCCCCGACGAGACCACCTCGACACCGGCGGCGGTCGCGGCCTCGAGTGCGGCGGGCACGAGGTCGTACCCGAGCACGCTGTGCCCGGCCTTCACGAGGTTGGCGGCCATGGGCCCGCCCATGTGGCCGAGCCCGAGGAAGGCGATGGTGGTCATGACAGCTCCTTTGCGGTCGGTGAGGTGCGGAGGGTGGATGCCGATGCCGACGTCGATGTGGGTGCGGCGCCCGCGGTCAGCGGCTCGCGGCCAGCAGGCCGCGCCCCACCACCAGCTTCATGATCTCGTTCGCACCCTCGAGGATCTGGTGCACACGCAGGTCGCGCACGACCCGCTCGATCCCGTACTCCTGCAGGTAGCCGTAGCCGCCGTGCAGCTGGAGTGCGGAGTTCGCGACGCCGAAGGCGGCATCCGTCGCGAACCGCTTCGCCATCGCACAGGCCACCGCGACATCCGCCGCGCCCTCGTCCATCTTGCCCGCGGCGCGCTCGAGGAGCGCGCGAGCGGCTTGCAGCTCGGTCTCCATGTCGGCGAGGGTGAAGACGATCGACTGGTTCGCCGACAGCGGGGCCCCGAAGGCCTCGCGCTCCTGCACGTACTTCACGGCCTTGTCGAGCGCCCACTGCGCCCCGCCGAGGGAGCACGCGGCGATGTTCACGCGGCCACCGTTGAGGCCCTTCATCGCGACGCCGAAGCCGTCGCCCTCGGCGCCGAGGCGGTTCGCCACGGGCACCCGGACGTCTTCGAAGATCACCTGGCGCGTCGGCTGCGCGTTCCAGCCCATCTTCTTCTCGTTCGGTCCGAAGCTGAGGCCCGGGGCGTCGCCCGGGACGACGATCGCGCTGATGCCCTTGGGCCCCGGCTCACCTGTGCGCGCCATCACGACGTAGACGGCGGAGGTGCCTGCACCCGAGATGAACTGCTTCGTGCCGTTCAGCACGTAGTCGTCGCCATCGCGCACCGCGGAGGTGGCGATCGCGCCGGCGTCGGAGCCCGCGCCCGGCTCGGTGAGGCAGTAGCTGCCGAGGTCCTCCATGGTGACGAGCCGCGGCAGCCAGCGCCGGCGCTGCTCGAGGTCGCCGTAGGCGTCGATCATCCACGCCACCATGTTGTGGATCGAGATGTACGCGGCGATCGTGACGTCGCCCTTCGCCAACTCCTCGAAGATCGCGACGGCGTCGAGGCGCGAGAGGCCCGAGCCGCCGACATCCTCGCCCACGTAGATGCCGCCCAGGCCGATCTCCCCCGCTTCGCGGAGCGTGTCGACCGGGAAGTGCTTCTCGGCATCCCAGCGCGCCGCATTCGGGGCGAGGGCGGCGTCGGAGAAGTCGCGGACGGCCTCGACGAGGGCCGCGCGTTCGTCTGTGTAGGTCGTGTACATGATCAGTGCATCGTCGGGATGACGAAGCTCGCCCCTTCCTTGATGCCGGACGGCCAGCGGCTCGTCACGGTCTTGGTCTTCGTGTAGAACCGGAACGCGTCGGGGCCGTGCTGGTTGAGGTCGCCGAAGCCGGACTTCTTCCAGCCGCCGAACGTGTGGTACGCGATCGGCACCGGGATCGGAACATTGACCCCGACCATCCCCACCTCGACGCGGGCGGCGAAGTCGCGGGCGGCGTCGCCGTCGCGCGTGAAGATGGAGACGCCGTTGCCGTACTCGTGATCGGTGGCCATGGCGAGCGCCTGCTCGTAGTTCTCGGCGCGGGCGATGATCAGCACCGGGCCGAAGATCTCCTCGCGGTAGATCGTCATCTCGGTGGTGACGTCGTCGAACAGGGTCGGGCCGAGGTAGAAGCCGTTCTCGTGACCGTCGACACGGTAGCCGCGCCCGTCCGCGAGGAGGGTCGCGCCCTCCTCGACGCCCAGCTGGATGTAGTGCTCGACGCGCTTCTTGGCGTCGGCCGTGACGAGCGGGCCGTAATCGTTGCCCGCCTCGAGCGCGGGACCGACCCGCAGGTGCTTCACGCGCTCCGCGAGCTTCGCCGCGAGCGCGTCGCCCGTCTCCCTGCCCACCGGCACGGCCACCGAGATCGCCATGCACCGTTCGCCGGCTGAGCCGTAGCCGGCGCCGATCAGCGCGTCTGCCACCTGGTCGAGGTCGGCGTCCGGCATCACGATCATGTGGTTCTTCGCGCCGCCGAAGCACTGCGCCCGCTTGCCGTTGGCCGCGGCGGTGGAGTAGATGTACTGCGCGATGGGCGTGGAGCCGACGAAGCCGACGGCCTTGACCCGGTCATCGTGCAGAATCGCGTCGACCGCCTCCTTGTCGCCGTTGACCACGGTGAAGACGCCGGCGGGGAGCCCCGCCTCGAGGAAGAGCTCCGCGATGCGCAGCGGCACGGAGGGGTCGCGCTCGCTGGGCTTGAGGATGAAGGAGTTACCCGCGGCGAGCGCCGGGCCGGCCTTCCAGAGCGGGATCATCGCGGGGAAGTTGAACGGCGTGATGCCGGCGACGACGCCGAGGGGCTGACGGATCGAGTAGACGTCGATGCCGCCGCC
>DASUQB010000449.1:0-11803 GCA_036280835.1 Microbacterium sp.
ATGCGCTTCGAGGAGCTGCCGGACGGCCGGTCGCGCATCGTCGACCACAGCGTCTTCCCGACGGTCGAGGTGCTCGACATGATGATGCAGTACGGCATGGAGAAGGGGATGACCGAGGGGTACCTGAAGCTCGACGCCCTGCTCGCCGAGTCGTCCCCGTCCGAGGAGGAGTAGGCGCATGGGCAGGGTCATCGCCGCGGCATCCGTCTCGCTCGACGGCTTCGTCGCCTACCCCGACAACAATCCGGGGGCGCTGTTCGACTGGTACGAGGCGGGCGACGTGGAGATCGTCAACCACGGCGACCTTCCGCCCTTCCACCTGACCCGCGAGAGCGCCGACTACTGGACGGCGTGGACGTCCGAGGTCGGCGTGCTCGTCGTCGGTCGCCTGCTCTTCGACATCACGGACGGCTGGAAAGGTCAGCATCCGATGGGCGTTCCCGTGGTCGTGGTCACCCACGAGCCGCCCACGGATTGGTCGTATCCGGGCTCCGACCGGTTTCGGTTCGTCACGACGGGAATCGAGGACGCCATCGCGGTGGCCCAGGAGATCGCCGGCGACAAGCACGTCGGAGTGGCGGCGGGCACGATCGCGTCGCAGGCGCTGCGCGCCGGGCTGCTCGACGAGGTGGCGATGGATGTCGTGCCCGTCCTGCTGGGCGAAGGGCACAAGTACTTCGTCGACATCCCCGAGGGCGAGATCCTGCTCGGCGACCCGAGCGTCGTCATCCGGGCCCGGCGCGTGACGCACATGCTGTTCCCGGTGGTGAAGGAGGGCGTGTCGGCGCGGGCCGGCGGGTGACGCATGACGGTGGTCGGCCCTAGGCTCCCTGACATGGCGTCGGAACGCATCACCCTCACCGTCCCCGGACCGCACGGCGAGCGCGAGGTCGGGCTCTCGAGCCCGAGCCGAGTGCTCTGGCCGGAGCTCGGCATCACGAAGCGCGAGCTCGCGGAGTACGCGATCGCCGTGTCGGGCCCGTTCCTGGCGGCGAACGGCGACCGGCCGGTGTCGCTCGAGCGGTACCCCGAGTCGATCGACGGCGAGTCGTTCTTCTCGAAGAACCCGCCGAAGGGAACACCGGACTACGTCGAGGCGGTCACGGTCACCTACAACAGCGGGCGGCGGCATCCGCAGCTCGTGCTCACCGAGCCCGCCGCCGTCGTCTGGGCGATCCAGATGAACACGATCGTGTTCCACCCGTGGGCATCGCTCGCGGGCGACACCGACAATCCCGTCGAGCTGCGCATCGACCTCGACCCTCAGCCCGGCACGGGCTTCTCGGAGGCCGTGCCGGCGGCGCACGCCCTGCGGGAGGTGCTGCGCGAGGCCGGGCTCGAGGCCTGGGTCAAGACGAGCGGCAACCGCGGCATCCACGTCTTCTGCCCGATCGAGCCGATTCACGAGTTCCTCGACGTGCGGCACGCCGTCATCGCGGCCGCTCGCGAGCTCGAGCGGCGGATGCCGGACAAGGTCACGACGAACTGGTGGAAGGAGGAGCGGGGGGATCGCATCTTCGTCGACTTCAACCAGGCGAACCGCGATCGCACCATGGCCGGCGCCTACAGCCCGCGGGCTCTGCCGACCGCGACCGTCTCCACGCCCGTGGCGTGGGACGAGCTCGACGGCCTCGATCCGGCGTCGTTCACGATCCGCTCGATCCCGCAGCGTCTCGCGTCGGTGGGAGACCCGTGGGCCGGTCTGCTCGAGGCGCCCGGGAAGATCGACACGCTGCTCCAGTGGTGGGAGCGCGATCTCTCGGACGGGCTCGGCGAGCTGCCGTTCCCCCCGGACTTCCCGAAGATGCCGGGCGAGCCCCCGCGCGTGCAGCCGAGCCGCAAGAACCCCGAGAACTGGGACTGACGCGCCCCCGGGCGCTGCCCGCCCCGCCTCGGCGCGCACGCGCATGCCCCGATCCCGCGCGAGACAGCTCCTGCGCGCCGAGGCAGCACAACTGGACGCGAGACTGCGGCTGTGCGCCGAGACAGCGTGCGCGGCCCGCAGTCTCGGCGCGAGGATGCAGTCTCGGCCGTGACGCTCAGACGAGCACGTCTCCGACGTCGTAGGCGCTGATGCGCTCGAGCTGCGCGTAGGTGCACGACTCCGGCTCGCGGTCGGGCCGCCAGCGTTCGAACTGCACGGTGTGGCGGAACCGGTCGCCCTCGAGCTGGTCGTAGCGCACCTCGAGCACGCGCTCGGGGCGCAGCTTGACGAACGAGGAGTCGCGCCCGGCGGCCGAGAACCGCGACTTCTCGCCCTCCTGCCGGACGGCTTCGCCCGCGGCATCCGTCTGCACCAGCGGCGCGAGCTCGTCGACGAGCTCGAGGCGCCGTACGTCGCTCCACGCGGACACGGCTCCCACGTTGTGCAGGCGTCCTTCGGCCGTGTACAGGCCGACGAGGAGGGATCCGACGCCCTGCCCGGACTTGTGGATCCGGTATCCGAGCGCCACCACATCCGCGGTGCGCGCGTGCTTGATCTTGAACATCGTGCGCTTGTTCGGCGAATAGGGCTGCGAGAGCGGCTTTGCCACGACGCCGTCGAGACCCGCTCCCTCGAACTCCGAGAGCCAGCGGCGCGCGAGGTCCGGATCCTCCGTCGTGCGGGTGACGTGAATCGGATGCGGCAGCCCGCCGAGCAGGTCGACGAGCTGCGCTCGGCGAACGCCGAACGGCTCGCCCTGGAGGTCGCGGTCGCCACGGGCCAGCAGGTCGAACGCGATGAACATCGCCGGGGTCGTCTCGGCGAGCATGTTCACGCGCGATGCGGCGGGATGGATGCGCTGGGTCAGCGACTCCCAGTCGAGCCGCTGGGCGCCCGGCTCGCCCTTCGGGACCACGACCTCCCCGTCGAGCAGGCACGGCTCCGGAAGCAGACGGGCGAACGCCTCGACGAGTTCCGGGAAGTAGCGGGTCAGCGGCTTCGCGCCCCGGCTGCCGATCTCGACGTCGGTGCCGTCCCACGAGACGATGCCGCGGAACCCGTCCCACTTCGGCTCGAAGCTCAGGCCGCCGTCGACCTTCGCCGGGTCGGGGATCGCGGGCACGCTCTTCGCGAGCATCGGGGCGGGGATGTCGTAGGCCATGCCTCCATCTTGGCCCGACGAGGGATGCGGCGCCCAGGTGTCGGCTGGTCTCGCCGAGAGTGCACGCCCCGGCCGAGAGTGCGCGCTACGGGCGACCGCAGCGTGCACTCTCGGCCGTAACGTGCACTCTCGGCGATGGGTGGCGTCGGCTAGAGGTGGGCGCCGCACCGTCGGACGGCGAGCACCGCCAGGGAGCGGGCGGTGCGAATGAGCTCCTCGATCTCGACCTGCTCGCGAGGAGCGTGCGCGAAGCGGCGCGTGCGTCGCCGCTCGATCGACCCGGCGCGCCGCCGGGGACGCAGCGCCGAGCCGTGTGCCGCTAGCCGCGCGACCCGCTGGAGGGCGTGGACCCCGGCGTGCCGGCGGTGCGCCGGTTGCGGAGGAAGCGCACGAGGACGGGGAGGATCACGGGCAGGTATCGGATGATGTAGCGGAGCATGGATGCCTGTCTGGTCGGCCGCGGTCGTCGCCGCGGGCAGCTGGAGTCCTGACCGTACGGAAGCTTCCTGAGCGGTCGGGGGGCCTTGACTGGGGCCGCCACGCCAGCTAGGCGAGCCTCGACCGCGCATCGGCGCATGCGGTGCGCAGGGAGCCCATGCCGGGCGGGCCGGTCGTCACCAGAGGGCGAGCGCCTCCCTGACGGCCGCGTCGGCATCCGGCAGGGCCAGCGCGATCGCCTCGGCTACCGTCATCTCCGCGCCGGCGCGCTCCCCGGCGGCGACGCTCTCGGGGTCGCTCTCCCGCAGCGCCGCGAGCGGTGCCAGGTGCACGGAGAACCCCTCCACGTCGAACAGGCCGGTGCGCTGCCGCATCGCCGCCGTGACGAACGAGAGTGCGCCGGCGCGCCAGCCCTCGCCCCGTGTGGCGGCCACGGCGCAGATGCCCTCCAGGGCGTAGGCCGCCCCCTCCTCGTAGTGCAGCCGGGTCGCGAGGCGCAGGGTGAGGTGCCATTCCTGCTCGGCCTCCTCGATTCGACCCATGACGAACAGCACGCGCGTGCGGTTGTTGCCGGACACGATCCGCGTGAACACGTTCTGCTCCGCCTCGGCCAGCTCCGCGGAACGGGAGAAGTGGGTGAGCGCCTCCTCGATGTCCTGCACGACAACCCCGAGCAGGCCGAGCCCGACCTCCGCCATGGCCTCGCCCCACGCGTCGCCGAGCTCCTGCAGCCGGGCGACCGCCTCCGTCAGCTCTGCGCGCGCCTGCGCGGCGTCGAGGTTCGGGAACTGCATCCGGGTGGTCGCGCGCGCGGCCAGGGTCATCGCCGCGGCATTCTCGTCGCCGCTTTCGGCGAACAGCCGGATGCACTCGCCGAGTCCGGTGACGACCTGATCGGACGGGCGCTGCCACATCTCGCCCCAGAGGGAGTAGAACGACGCGATCGCGCGTGTGTGCTGCGAGATCGGGTGGGGCTTCTCCAGCAGCTCGAGCATCCACAGCCGCACCTCCGAGAAGAACCCGGAGATCCACCAGTAGACGATCAGCTCCCAGGCGAAATCGCCGGCGTCATCCAGCCGGTCGGTGTGCACGAGGTGCCGCACGGCCGCCCGCAGGTTCGACAGCTCCAGGCCGAGCAGCTGAACCGCCTCGACCTGCCCCGCGCCCCGCAGCCCGGGGGAGACCCGGCGCACGAGTTCCGAGTAGTAGTCGGCGTGCGCCGAGCGCATTGCATCGGCCTCGCCCCGCTCCTCGAGCCGGGCGATGGCGTACTCCCGCATGATCGCGAGGAGGGAGAAGGTCTCGCGCCCGGCGATCTCCACCTGCGTCACCAGCGACGCGTCGACGAGTTCCGACAGGGCATCCAGTGCCTCCTCGCCCCATCGTCGTGTGCGGCCGATCGACTCGACGGCCTCGAGGGTGAAGCGCGTCGCGAAGACTCCCAGGTCCTCCAGCAGGGCGCGCTGCGCGTCGGGGAGCAGCCCGACGCTCCAGTCGATCGTCGCGGTCATGGTGCGGTGCCGCTCCGGGAGGTCCCGCACGGATGCCGTCAGCAGGGGCAGGCTGTGCTCGAGGCGCTTCGCGATCGCCTCGGGAGTGAGCAGCCGCACCTTCGCGGCGGCCAGCTCGATGGCCAGGGGAAGTCCGTCCAGCTGCCGGCAGACGGCGGCGACCGCGCCGGCGTTCTCCGCGGTCAGCGCGAAGTCCGGCTTGACGGCCTGCGCTCGATCGACGAAGAGCCGGACCGCCGCCGATCTCCGAGCCCGCTCCAGGGTGGTGGGACCCTCCCCCGGCGAGCCCAGCGGCTCGACCTCGTAGACCTGCTCGCCGCGGATGCGGAGCACGATGCGGCTGGTCACCAGGAACGTCGCCAGCGGGGCGACGCTGTACAGGCGCACGAGCACCGGCGCGGCATCCACGATCTGCTCGAAGTTGTCGAGCACGATCAGCACCCGGCGTCCCTCGAGGGCGCGCGCGATCCGGTCTTCGAGGCCCGCCTCGCCGTTGTCCCGGATGCCGAGGAAATAGGCGATGGTGGGCAGGAGCAGCCCCGTCTCGAGGACGCCCTCGAGGAGGGCGAAGTACACGCCGTCCGGGAAGAGGGCCTCGCTGGCGTGCGCGACCTCGATCGCGAGCCGGCTCTTGCCGATGCCACCAGGTCCGACGAGCGTGACGACGCGGTGCTCGCCGCTCTGCAGCAGTGTCCGCACCTCCGCCAGCTCGCGCTCCCGCCCGATGGTGGTCGTGTAGGCGGCCGGCACGCGACCGACGAGGGAGGATTCGCCGCCCTCGCCGCTCGGCACCGACTGGGACTGGTCGAAGCGCTCGGCGAGGAGGGTCGCCAGGTCGCTGACGACCCGGTCGGCCAGCTCTTCCTCGTCGGTGAAGGGAAGGTACGCCGCCGTGTCGTCGGAGCGGATGCGCGCGATCAGCTGGTTGAGCCGGTCCTCTCGATGCTCGCTCTTCTTGATGTAGATGAGCTTGGGCATCGACCGGGGGGCGAGGTCGTACTCGTCCTCGAGGCCGGAGATGTCCTCTCCGGGCGCCACCCAGCCGTAGCTGTCGGCGTAGATCCCGACGAAGATGTCGCTCTGCGCCAGGTAGGACCGGTAGAGCTCGCGGGGCGGATGCGGCCTCGCGCCGAGCTCGAACATGACTGGTGCCAGCCGCATCCTCTCGATCGCCGCGCGCACGGCACGCCGCTCGTCGGCGAGCTCACGCAGGGTCGAGCTCACGAAGACCCGTAGCCGCTGATCGGGAGTGCGGATTGCGGGCGCCATCGCCCCAGTCATGTGCACATCATGGCGCCGATGCGGTGCTCTGCGCCAGGGGGAGAACGCTCCGTGTCCCGTCCGGGGAAGCGGCGCGTCGGCGAGCTGTGCACACGGGTCGGCGCCGCCGGTCGGACTCGTGCAAGATGGGTTCCAGGATCAGCGACGGGAACCAATGACCCCCCACCCCCATTCGCCGGATCAGCTGTCGGCGTTCGCCGACCTCATCCGCGACGAGCAGGAGCATCTCGAGCATCGGGACACCGTCGACCGTCGGCGCCGTCGTCTCCTCCAGGGCTGCCTCATCTTCGTGATCCTGGTCGGCCTCGTGCTCGCCGCGATCGGCGCCTACGTCGGCTGGGCGCTGAACGCTCCGCTGAAACCACCGGTCGTGACATGGGACGCGCCGCAGGCCTCGGCCGCCGCCCCCGCCGCGATCGCGCTGCCGACCGAGGGCGCCTCCGCGGTCAGCATCTCGGGCGCCGACGCGTACCTCGGCGAGGCGGCGAGCGGCATCTGGCAGACCAGCGGGACGAACGACCCTCGCCCGATCGCGAGCATCACCAAGCTGATCACCGCGCTCGTCGTCCTCGATGCGCACCCGCTCGACAGCGCCGACGATCCGGGACCCACCCTCACGTTCGACAAGGCCGACCACGACCTCTACGACAAGTACTACGTGCTCGGCGCGACGATCGCGGCGATGCCGATCGGCAGCTCCATGTCGCAGCGCGACGCCCTCGCGACGATGCTGATCCCGTCGGCGAGCAACTACGCGGAGGCGGTGTCGACGTGGGCGTTCGGGTCGCAGGGGAGCTTCCTCCGGGCAACCCGGGAGTGGCTGGCCGCCAACGGCCTCACCGGCACGACCGTCGTCGAGCCGACCGGCCTCGACCCCCGCAACACGAGCACACCGACCGACCTCATCGCCATCGGCAAGCTGGCCGCCGCCCACCCAGCGGTTGCGCAGATCGTCGCGATGCCGTCGCTCACCCTCCCCGGTCCGGGTGCGCTGTACAACACCAACGAACTGCTCGGCACCGAGGGCATCAGCGGGCTCAAGACGGGAAATCTGGGCGACGGCAGTCACAGTCTGCTGTACACGGCCTCCCTCGACGTGGGGGTCGGCGCTCCGCTCAGCGTGACCGGTGTCGTGCTCGGCGGGTTCTCGGACGACTCCGTCAACGCCACGATCCTCACCCTGTTCGCGAGCATCCGGAGCGGCTTCCACACGGTGCCGATCGTCTCGAGCGGGCGGGATGTCGGTTCCGTCGCCACACCGTGGGGCTCCACCGCCCGCGTGGTCGTCTCCGACAGTGCGTCGCTCCTGACCTGGTCGGACACCCCCATCACCGCGACGATGGAGACGATCACGCCGACGAGCTTCAGGGACGGCGCCACCGTGGGGAGCATCACGTGGACGGCGGGACCGAACTCCGTGTCGGTCCCCGTGGAGATCGACGGGACCATCGTCCAGCCCACCGCCTGGTGGCGGCTCACGCACCCTTCACAGCTCGGCGCCGAGTAGCCGGCGCCATCCGGCACCGCCCTCACGCACCGGCCTCCCGCACCGCCCTCACGCACCGGCCTCCGGCAGCCGGGCGGGGCCCATCGCGACCCCGCGGGGTTCGCGCACCCAGTGCCGGCCGGTCTCCCGTCGCTCCGAGCGCGAGGCGTAACGATAGAGGTAGGCGCGCGCCCGAACCCAGCGCGGCCGACGGCCGCCGAAGGGATCCCGGGCGAGCAGGTGCAGCGTCGCGGCATCCGCCTGGAGGAGCTTGAGGAGGAAGGCCTCGAACCACGGCTCGCGCAGTCGCCCGAGCGGCAGGAACCACATCAGCCAGTCGAGACGCAGGTGATACGGAGCGAACTGCGCGGGCACGCGGCGCAGGTCTCCCGGCTTGCCCTTGAACTCGTACTCGTGCCAGTCCTCGGTGAACGGGTCGGCATCCATCGTGCCTTCGACGACGATCTCGATGCGCTCCTTCGTCACGGTGCCGAACGCCCCGTAGGCGTTGGCCAGCTGCCAGCGGTTGAAACTCGCGTTCATGAGCTGATGCCGGGCGAAGAGGTTGCGCAGTGGCGCCCAGCTGAGCGCGACGTAGAGCAGACCGACGCCGGCGGTCACGACGATCCAGGCGAGCGGGATGCCGGAGCCGCCGGCATCCGCCTCGTTCCCCACCCCCGGGATGCCGATCGCGGAGAACGCGAGCACGATCGTCGCCCAGTTCAGCCAGGCGAAGTTGCCGGTCACGACCAGCCACAGCTGCGTGAGCAGCACGATGAGCCCCGCGACCGCGCCGATGACCGCGGGGACGAGGTTCGGCAGCCACAGCCCGAGCAGCGGCGCGAACAGCAGCCACGGCACGACGAGCTGGGCGAAGTGGTTGCCGAGCACCTCGCCGCGGTGGAACCAGGCGGGCAGCAGGTGGGCCTGGCGGCTGAGCGGTCCCGGCATCGGCTGGGTCTCGTGGTGGTACATCAGCGCCGTGAGGTCGCGCCACTCGCGTCCCCCGCGGATCTTGATCATGCCGGCGCCGAACTCGAGCCGGAACAGCAGCCACCAGAACAGCACGATCGTCACCGTCGGCGGCGGCTGTTCGGCGGACCCGAGGAACGCCGCGAGGAAGCCGGCCTCGAGCAGGAGCATCTCCCACCCGAAGCCGTAGAACGTCTGCCCGATGCTCGAGATCGACATGTAGAGCGCCCACAGGGCGAGGAAGCACAGCATCGGCACCCAGGGCGGACCCAGCTGGGGCAGCCCTCCGACGAGGGCGAGGGCGACGACCATGCCGGCGACGCAGAGGGCGCGGAGCCGCCGGTCGGTGTAGTTCCAGCGGAGGAAGAGGGTCGGATGCAGCAGCCTGCGCGCCCGCTTCGAGGACCGGGCCCACTCCAGCAGCTCGGGCGCGGGGAGAAGCCCCTTCTCGCCGAGCAGGGCGGGGAACTGGTTGAAGGTGGAGATGAAGGCGACGAGGTAGAGCGCCGCGATGCCGCGCTGCAGCGCCTCTCGGGCGAACCCGAAGTCGACCGCGGCCCATCCGTCCACGGCGCCACGGTACCGCCGCCCCGGCGCCGAGCCTCAGGGGGTTGACGAGCGTCGCGGCCCGCGGTGCCCGGTCAGGCGCGTGTGGCCGACGCGCTTTCGACGGGCTTGGGGCGCGCCCAGCGGGCCGGCTTGTTCGGGCCGTCCCACACCTGCACGGCGCCCCACGCGACGGCGGTGATCGGCACGGCGAGCACGGCGCCGATGATGCCGCTGAGGATGGTGCCCACGGTCAGCGCGATCAGCACGACGAGGGCGTTCAGCTTCATCGAGCGACCCATCAGCACGGGCTGGAGAAAGTTGCCCTCGAGCTGGTTGACCAGCACGACGATGCCCACGACGATGAGGGCGATGAACGGCCCGTTGGCCACGAGCGCGACGAGCGCCGCGATGATGCCGGCGAGGGTGGCCCCGACGATCGGGATGAAGGCGAGCAGGAAGACGAGCACCGAGAGCGGCAGCGCGAGCGGGACGCCGAGGATGACGAGGCCGAGACCGATGCCGACGGCATCCACCAACGCGACCGCGGCCGTGCCGCGCAGGTAGCTGCCGAGCGTCGTCACGCTCTTGTCGCCGATGCGACGCGCACGCGTGTAGTTCTCGCCCCAGAACGGTCGCAGCAGGAACTCCCAGATCTGGGGGCCGTCCTTCAGGAAGAAGAAGAGGACGGTGATCATCAGGATGAGCCCGGCCACGAAGTTGGCGACGGCACCCGCTCCCGCGAGGGCGCCCGAGCCGAACTGGGAGCTCGTCACGAAGTCGGTGGCGGCCGCGATCCACTCGTCGAGCTGCGCCTGGTCCGGCGCGAAGGGAAGCGTGTTGACCCAGGCGATGAGCTCCTGGAAGCCTTCCTCGGCTTGAGAGTAGAGGTCCGCCCACTGGTTGCGCACGGCCGAGACGATCAGCCACGTCAGCAGCCCGAGGATCGCCGTGCTCGCGAGGAGCACGAGGATGGTGCCGAGCACGGAGGGCACCCCGCGCCGGCGGAGCCACGACATCACGGGGGCGAGCGCGCACGCGATGATGAGGGCGATCGTGACCGGGATGGTCACGAGCGTCACCTGCTGGATGCCCCAGACGATGCCGGCGGCGAGCAGCACCACGACGATGATCTGCACGGCGCGGATGCCGAGCTTGCCGAACCCGTCGGCCCAGAGGCTCCACGGGGCCCGGTTCGGCGAGAGGTCGACCGAGGACTCGATGCGCACCCGGCGCGGCTCGTCGCTGAAGAATCCCATGCCCCGACGGTAACCGCTCGCCCGCATGCCGGGCCGGGGTTGCATCGGCGGGTCGCCCACGCTACGCCCGCCGGTCCCCCCTCCTCCCCTGCGCGAGACTTCGCGTACGCACCTTCACGGGCCGCGGGAAGGTGCGGACGTGAAGTTTCGCGCAGGGTGGGGAGGGCGGGTCAGGCGAAGGCGCTGTGGCCGGTGATGTCGCGGCCGATGAGGAGGGCCTGGACGGACTCGGTGCCCTCGTACGTGTGGATCGCCTCGATGTCGGCCATGTGCTGCATGACCCGGTTCTCGAGCAGGATGCCGTTGCCGCCGAGCAGGTCGCGGGCGACCGCCGCGATCCGGCGCGCGGCCCGGGTGTTGTGGTACTTCGCGAGAGAGGCCTGGGTCGGGCGCAGCCCGCCGGTTGTCTCGAGGTCGGCGAGGTGGCGGCAGTAGAGCTGCATCGCGGTGAGCTCGTCGAGCATCTGCGTCAGGCGCTCCTGCACCATCTGGAACTTCGCGAGCGGCTTGCCGAACTGCACGCGCTGCTGCGAGTACGCCAGCGCCGCCTCGTAGCAGGCGGTCGCATGCCCGAGCGCCGACCACGCGACGCCGGAGCGCGTGGAGTACAGCACGGTCGAGGCGTCCTTGAAGGAGTGGGTGCCCGGGAGCACCGCATCCAGCGGCAGCCGCACGTCGGTCATCGTGATGTGGGCCTGATGGATGGCGCGCAGCGACGCCTTCCCCAGGATGGGCCGGCCGTCGTAGCCCGGCGTCTCCTGCGGCACGAGGAACCCCCGCACCTTGCCGTCGTGCGCTTCGTCGGACGGGTCGCTCACCCGGGCCCAGACGACCGTGACGCCGCCGGACGAGCCGTTGCCGATCCACTTCTTCGCCCCGTTGAGCACCCAGCTCTCGCCCTCGCGCACGGCCTCGGTCTCGAGCGAGACGGAGTCGGACCCGTGGTCGGGTTCGGTCAGCGCGAACGCCGCGAGCACTTCTCCTCGGGCGACCGGGACCAGCCACCGGGCCTTCTGCTCGTCGCTGCCGAAGAGTGCGATGGAGCGCAGGGCCAGCCCGCCCTGCACCGCGACGACGGTGCCGAGCGACCCGTCGCCGCGCGAGATCTCCATGTTCACGAGGCCGGCCGCGAGCGGCGAGGAGTAGCCCAGGCCCTCGTGCACGAGGCCGTCGTTGTAGAGGTCGAGCTCACCCATCCGCCGGGTGAGGTCGAGGTCGTACTCG
>DASUQB010000450.1:0-8416 GCA_036280835.1 Microbacterium sp.
GGCGCACCTGCTGCTGCGCGCGTTCAACGCCGTGCTGCGGATGGCCGCGCCGTCGCTCCTGTTCAAGTCCGAGGCGATCGTGCACCCCGACGAGGTGATCCAGTACGTCTCGCTCGAGGAGTGCCAGCTCTCGTACAACCCGCTGCAGATGGCCCTGACGTGGGAGGCGCTCGCGACGCGCGACCCGCGCCTGCTGCAGCAGGCCCTCGAGCGCCGGCACGCGCTGCCCCCGGGCACGGCGTGGGTGAACTACGTGCGCAGCCACGACGACATCGGGTGGACCTTCGCCGACGAGGATGCCGCGGAGCTCGGCATCGACGGGTATCCGCACCGGCGGTTCCTGAACGACTTCTACGTCGGCCGCTTTCCGGGTACCTTCGCCCGGGGCGTGCCGTTCCAGGAGAACCCGAAGACCGGCGACGCCCGGGTGACGGGAACGACGGCCTCCCTCGCGGGCATCGAGGCGGGGGATGCCGGCGGGGTCGACCGCGTGCTGCTCGCGCATGCCATCGCCTTCTCGACCGGCGGCGTGCCCCTGCTGTACCTCGGCGACGAGGTCGCCCAGCTCAACGACTACTCCTACGCCGACGACCCCGACAAGGCGGGCGACAGCCGCTGGGTGCACCGGCCGGCCCGGCCCGTCGAGCGGTACGCGCAGCGACATGACCCCGCGACCGACGCCGGCCGGGTCTTCTCCGGGCTCTCAGCCCTGATCCGCGCCCGCAGCGCGACGCCCGAGTTCGCCGGCGGCGAGCTGATCGGCTTCGACGCGAAGCATCCGGCCGTGCTCGGCTACCAGCGGCCGGGGACGGATGCCGTCATCCTCGTGCTCGGGAACGTCGGCGACGACGACGCCTACATCGACCCGATCGTCTTCAGCGGGTTCGCTCCCGGAGCACTCGACATCGTGCACGAACGGCAGGTGCGACCCGACCACGGTCTGGTGCTGCCGCCGCACGGCTTCGTGTGGCTGCGCGTCGTGCCGCTCGCCTGACGACCGCCCGACGACCCGGTTGAGAGCCGGCGCTCGGGGCCGCGTGCACAACGCGGGCGGATCTCAGGGCAGTTCGAGCACGCCGTTCACGCGGCGCGGGATGCCGAGCGGGTTGCCGTCGCGGAGCGCCGGGGGAAGCACGTGCTCGGGGGCGCTCTGGTAGACGAGCGGGCGCAGGAACCGGCGCAGCGAGGTGGCCCCGACCGAAGTGTGCAGCGACGTCGTCGCCGGCCACGGTCCGCCGTGGTGCTGCGACCACGTGACCGCGACGCCGGTCGGCCAGCCCGCGAAGAGCAGGCGTCCCACGCGCTCGGAGACCACGGCGACGAGGGCGTCGATGTCCTCTCCCGGTTCCGCGTGGATCGTTCCGGTCAGGCTCCCCTCGAGCAGATCGAACGCATCGAAGACCTGCTCGAGCGAGTCGTACGAGACGAGCAGCGTGGCCGGGCCGAAGAGCTCCTCCCGCAGCCGCGGCTCCACCAGGAACGTCGCGATCGACGCGTGCGCGAGCCCGGGAGTCACTCCCCCGTCGGCGCCGACCGTGGAGTCGACCAGGCGCGTGAGCCCCTCGACCTCGCCGAGCTCGGACCAGCCGCCGGTGAAGGCGCCGTCGATCGAGTCGGTGAGCAGCTTCGCCGGCACCGGCTCCCCCACGGCGGCCGCGGCGAGCGAGGGGATCTCGCTGTCCGCGGGGACGAAGACGATTCCGGGCTTCGTGCAGAGCTGTCCGGAGCCCATCGTGAACGAGCCGACGAGACCCTCGGCCAGTTCCGCGGCGCGCGCGGCCGAAGCGCCGGGGGTGACCACCACGGGGTTCACGCTGCCCAGCTCGCCGTAGAACGGAATGGGATCGGGGCGGCTCGAGGCGATGTCGAAGAGGGCGCGACCGCCGTTGACCGACCCCGTGAACGATCCTGCCTTGACGACCGGGTGCGCGACGAGCGCGGTGCCGGTCTCCCGGCCTTCCACCAGCGCGAAGGTGCCCTCGGGCGCGCCGGCGGCGGCGAGCGCGCCGCCGACGACCTCGGCGGTGCGGCGGGACAGCTCGGGGTGGCCGCTGTGCGCCTTGACGACGACGGGGCAGCCCGCCGCGAGCGCCGCGGCGGTGTCGCCGCCGGCGACCGAGAAGGCGAACGGGAAGTTCGAGGCCGAGAAGTTCGCCACCGTGCCGAGCGGCACGAGCATGCGGCGCAGGTCCGGACGCGGCGGCGTCGCCTCGGGGGCGGCGTCGTCGAGGATCGCCTCGAGGTACGAGCCCTCGCGCACGACCCCGGCGAGCAGCCGGAGCTGGCCGGTCGTGCGGGCGACCTCTCCGACGAGGCGGGCCTCCGGGATGTGGGTCTCGCGGTGCGCGATCTCGAGGAGCTCGTCGCGTGCGGCGTCGATGGCGTCGGCGATGGACTCCATCCAGCCGGCGCGCACGTCGTCGGGGACCGAGCGGAGCGCGGCCGCGGCGGCGGCGGAGCGCTCGAGCACGGGGGCGAGCTCCGCGGGGCTGGCGGCAACGGTGGATGCGAGAGTCATGGGGTCTCCGTGTCTGGTGGTCTCAGCGAGGAGTCGTGTCGAGCTGAGGAGCGTCGGCGGAACGGGCGGCGGTGTCGACCGGATCCGGGATGAAGTCGAGCCCGAGTCCCGGGGACTCGGCCACGGTCGCCCACGCGCCGTCGACGCGCACGGGCGAGGGCGAGGCGAGCAGGCCCAGGGCGGTGAAGTCGGCGTCCTCGACGTCCTCGACCCAGGTCCGGGCCTCCAGGGTCATGCCCAACTGGGCTGAGATGTCGGGCAGCAGGTGCGGAGCGACATCCACCCCCCGCTCGGCGGCGAGCGCGGCGATCTCGAGGAACGGCGTGATGCCGCCGACCCGCACGACGTTCGGCTGCACCGTCGAGGCGAAGCCGGCGTCGAGCACGTCGCGGAATCGGTGGACGGTGTGCAGGTTCTCGCCGAGGGCGATGGGGACGGATGTCCGGGCCGCCAGCGCCCGGTGGCCCGCGGTGTCGTCGGCCCGGAGCGGCTCCTCGATCCACGCGAGGTCGAAGCCCGCGAGGGCGTCGAGCGCGCGCGCCGCCGTCGGCACGTCCCAGCGCTGGTTGGCGTCGATCATGAGCCGGCGATGGGGGCCGAGGGCCTCGCGCACGGCCGCGACCCGCTCGACGTCCTCGGCCAGGTCGGGCCTGCCGACCTTGATCTTCACGGCGTCGAGGCCGCGATCCGTCCAGCGGCGCACCTGGGCCACGAGCTCGTCGGTCGAGTAGTGCAGGTTGACCCCCGAGCCGTAGACCGGAAGCCGTTCGTGCCTGCGGCCGAGCGCCGTCGCGAGCCCGAGTCCGTCGCGCCGAGCGCGCAGGTCCCAGAGGGCGAGGTCCAGCCCCGCCATCGCGATCGTCGTGATCCCGCCGCCGCCCGCCTCGTGCAGGTGCACCCAGAGACGCGGCCAGAGCGTCGCGGGGTCGGCATCCTGACCAACGGCGAAGCGGCGGATGTCGTCGCCCAGCAGCGCCGCCACGGCCGACGCGCCGATCGTCGGCGTCCACGAGAAGCCCGTTCCGACCGCGCCCTCTTCGTCCTCCACCCGCACCACGATGAGGTGCAGGTCGGGCGCCTCCGGCACCCAGGGCCGGGGCATCCGCGCCGACAGGCGGCGCACGTCGATTCGGGCGATGCGGCTCATGACGAGACGAGCGCCCCGTCTGCGGGAGTGAGGGTGCCCCCGGATGCCGCGAGCGCGCGGCCCACGGCGAGCAGCTCGGTGAGCCGCGCCGTGTGCGCCTCGCCGGGGTCGACGAGCGGCGGGCGCACTCCCCCGACCGGGAGGCCCCCGAGGCGCACCCCCGCCTTGATGAGGGCGACGGCGTAGCCGGGCGTCGTGTCGCGCAGACCGACGAGCGGGAAGAAGAAGCCGGACAGCAGCTCGCCGCAGCGCGCGTCATCGCCGTCGCGGTACGCCCGGTAGAAGGCGAGGGCGATGTCGGGGGCCATCGCGAAGACCGCCGAGGAGTAGAGGGGGATGCCGATGGCGCGGTACGCGGCCTGGCTCGCCTCGGCCGTGAGCAGGCCGTTGAAGAACTGCACGTCGTCGCGGACCGCTCGCGCGGCGACCACGATCTGCTGGGCGAGCGCGACATCGCCGATGCCGTCCTTGAAGCCGACGACCGTGGCCTGCGTCTGGAGGATGCGGGCGAATGTGGCGGCCTCGAACTTCGCGGTAGCGCGGTGGTAGACGATGATCGGCAGCTCGGATGCCGCGGCGACCGCCGCAACATATGCCTCGAGGCCCGCCTGCGTCGCGCCGACGAGGTAGGGCGGCAGCAGCAGCAGGCCATCGACGCCCGCCTGCTCGAGGCCGCGCGCCGACTCGATCGCCTGGCCCACCGGTCCGCCGACCCCGGCGATGACGGGAACCCGGCCGGCGACGGCATCCACCGCCGTGCGCGCGACCGCCACCGACTCGCTCGCCGACAGCGCGTGGAACTCGCCCGTGCCGCAGGCGGGGAAGACCCCGCCCGGGCCGGCCGCGACGCCGCTCTCGATGTGCCGGCGCGTCAGGTCGTGGTCGACCGTGCCGTCCTCGGCGTAGGCGGTGACGGGGAAGAACAGCGGGCCGTCGGCGAAGGCGAAGCTCACGATGCGGACCTTTCGGTTTCGAGGGTGCGCTCGGATGCCTCGAGCAGGGCGACGGCGTCGGCGGGCAGTTCGGTCCGCCAGCTGCGCCGCGGGGCCCAGCCCAGGTCGCGCAGCGCGGCGCCGGACGAGAACGCGGAGGCGGTGCCGGTCAGCGCCGCGGCGAGGCGGGCTGTGCCGGGGTGGAAGACGGGCAGCAGCTCGGAGAGCGGGCGCAGCGCGAGGGCGTCGGGCGCCGAGACGAAGTAGCGGGCGCCGCTCGGGGCGCCGTCGGCGCGCAGCCAGGCGTCGACGAACTCCCCGGCGTCCCGCCCGTCGAGGTAGTTGAAGAGCGACACGGCCGCGAACTCCGGCCGCTGCAGGCGCTCGATCATCGTGTGCCCCTGTTGCGTGGGCGCGCCGGCCCATTCGTCGGGGGCGATGACGTAGCACGGGCGGAACGTCGCGAAGCGGATGCCGGGGTTCGTGCGGGCGAACATCTCGACGGCGTCTTCGACGCACACCTTCGACAGGGCATAGGCGTTGGTCGGGCGGCGGTGCTCCCGCTCGTCGAGCGGCAGTCGCGCCGGCGCCCAGTCCGGGGCGCCGTAGCCGAGCACCGTCGGGCTCGAGGCGACGAGCACGCGCGAGGCGCCGGCCGCCACCGCGGCCTCGATCACGGTGAAGGCCATGCCGGTGTTCGTCGTGAAGATCGTGCGCTCGGGTGCGCTGAAGGGCACGGCGATCGCGGCGAGGTGCACCACGGCATCCGGCGCGAACCTCCCGAGGACGCCGGCCGTCGCGGCGGCATCCTTCAGGTCGATCGCCTCGCCGTCGTCGCCGGCGAGGATCGCACGGTCCACGGAGAGCACGAGGTGTCCCGCGTCACGCAGCACCGCGGTGACGCTGCGGCCGAGACGCCCAGAGGCGCCGGTGACGACGATGCGCATGCCGATCCTTTCGCTGAGAAACCGGTTTCTCACCTAGAGTACCCTGAAGCGCAGGCAATGGGAAACCGGGTCTCGACCGTGGGCCCTGGACATGATGAACCGCCGACATGATGTGCCGGGTGCACGAGCGCCGCGACCGAACCGAGGGGCTGAGATGGCGATCCGCGATACCGCACGAGGCGATACCGCCCGACGCGTCACGATCGCCGACGTCGCCACGGAAGCCGGCGTCTCCCGCGCCACCGTCTCCCGCGTGGTGAACGGGCTCGCCACCGTCGACCCCGCGATCGCCGCGCGCGTCGACGACGCCGTGGCCCGGCTCGGCTACCGCCCCAGTGAGACCGCCCGCAACCTGTCGCTCGGGCGGACGAACACCGTCGCGGTCGTGGTGCCCGACCTCGGCAACCCGATGTTCCAGGCGATCCTGCGCGGCGTCACGCGGGCGGCCGCGGCCGACGGCTACCGGGTGCTCGTCGGCGACACGCAGGAGGATGCCGCCGCCGAGAAGGATGCCGCGATCGAGGCGCGCCGCCGGTGCGATGCGCTCGTGCTGTGCGGCCCGCGCATGGACGATGAGGTGCTCGACGAGGTGCTCGTCGCGGCATCCCCCGTCGCCGTCGTGAACCGCGCGGTGGACGAGCCCGCCGTGCCCCAGGTCGCGATGGACTACGGCCAGGCGATCGGCCTGATCATCGACCACCTCGTCGGCCTCGGCCACCGGCACCTGCTCTACCTCGGCGGCCCGATCGCGAGCGCCTCGAACCGGCTGCGCATGGCCGGACTCGATGACGCGGCCGCCCGTCACCCCGAGCTGCGCATCGACCGCCGCACGGTGGGGTCGAGCCTCGACGCGGGCTGGGCGAGCGCCGAGGCGGTGCTCGACTCGGGGGCCACGGGTGTCGTCGCCTACAACGACCTCATCGCCCTCGGCCTGCTCTCTCGGCTCCGCGAGCTCGACGTCGCCGTGCCCGGGCGGCTATCGGTCGTCGGCGTCGACGACATCCCGTTCGCCCGCTTCTCGACGCCCCCGCTGACGACGGTGCACGTGCCCCAGGAGGAGCTGGGCGTGCGCGCCTGGCAGCGGCTGTTCGCCGTCATGCGGCAGGACGGCGATGATCCGGATGCCGCGGCCGACGGCACGCGGTGGCTGCAGGGCCGCCTCGAGGTCCGCGGCAGCACCGGCGCGGCGCCCGCCTGACGGGGCTGCGCTCGGGACGCTAATGGCGCGGCGTCAGCCCCGCGAACGGCGACTCCTCGGAGAACTCCGCGAGCTTGGCGAACATGTCCTCCATCAGGAATCGCGTGTCGATCTGCTCGACCACGAGGATGTCGCCGCCGATGTCGGACGCCTCGTAGTGCCCGTCGGCGGTGAACCGGGTCGGGGGCTGACGGCGGAAGACCGCGCACCACGGGTCGATCATCAGCGCGATGGCCGGCGAGTCGCCCAGCGAGCGGGACTCCGTCGCCACGCGGTGGTGGGCGGTGTTGAAGTCGACCACTCCCTGGGCGAGATGCGCGCCGATGGCGCCGTGCGGCTCGACCCGGCGCCGCAGCTCCGCGTAGCTGACGCTCATGAGGCGGTAGATGTTGGAGGGCACCTGCCACAGCGCGATGCCCGAGCCGAACACCACATTGGCGGCGTGGATGTCGTTGCGGAGGTTGAACTCGGGCCACGTGCCGCTGTACTCGCGGTCGCCGTACGGCGGTCCGCCGATCCAGATCACCGTCGTGTCGGTCTCGGCGATGTCGGGGGCGAGGAGCAGGGCGCTCGCCATGTCGGTGAGCGGCCCGAGGAACGCGAGGAAGAGGGGACCGGCATCCGCCCGTCGCGCCTCTTCGATGATCAGGCGCGCGCCCGCGCTGTCGACCGGCTGGTCTGCGGCGGCCAAGGGCTGTGCGGCGCCATCGGCGATGCGGGCCGCGTCCGGCAGCTCCATGAGCTCCAGCAGGAGCTCGAGTTCCGCGCGCGAGTCGAGCATCGACGTCTGGGATCGCCGGCTGCCGAAGTGCGCGGGGATGATGCCCCGGATGTCGAGGGTCGGCGACAGCAGGGCGTGCACGACGGCGAACTGGTCGTCGGCCTCGTTCTTCACGTCGGAATTGATGAGGACGCGTCGGGTGCGCGGGTCGTCGATGATCACTCTTCGCACAGTAGCAACGGCACGTCGGCCGGGCGGGGGCTTGCGGGTGCGAGCGCCGGGGACTACGGGCTGCTGATGATCGACGGCACTCGCTCGTGCGGCGTGGCGGTGGCGGACGGCTCCGTGGCGGACGGCGCGGCGTCGGACGGCTCGGTGGCGGACGCCGCCGACGGCTCGGCAGCCGCATAGGCCGCCGAGAGCCGACGGTAGGGCGTGGAGAAGAACGCCAGCAGCACGACGACGAGCAGCACGGCGCTCGCGGCGACGAAGGCGAGCGCGATCCCGCGCGCCTCCCCCGGACCGAGCAGCCATCCCAGGGAGTCCTGGCCCGCCTGGGTGTTCATGAACGGAATGAGCCAGAACTGCGCGAGCGGTCCGATCAGGAAGGCCGAGACCGGGGCGGCGGCCGACTCGAGGCTGGCGGCGAAGCCGAACACGCGCCCCTGCTTCTCGAACGGCACGACGCGCTGCACGATCGTCTGCTCCGACGCTTCGGCGATCGGCATCAGGCACATGAAGACGAGGATGCCGAGGGCGTAGATCCACCACAGCTCGCGGATGGCGAACGTCATCCCCAGCAGCGCGATACCGACGTTCACCAGCAGCATCGTGCGCACCGGGTTCTTTCCGAGACCGAACTTGGCGACGAGCGCGCCGCCCAGCACGAACCCGAGGCTGGTGATCCCCAGGATGACGCCCCACATCTCCACCGAGAAGAGAGTGAGTCCGTA
>DASUQB010000451.1:0-4068 GCA_036280835.1 Microbacterium sp.
CGAGCCTCGCGACGCCGGGCGACGAGGATCGCGGCGGCGAGCACGCAGAGCCCCGCGATGATGGTGGCGGTCGCGACCTGTCCCGCCGTGCGCTGGAGGGCGAAGGCGGAGAACGCCGCCCCGAAGGCGGTCAGCGTGAAGGCGCGCGCCATCGACGCGGAGCGCAGCAGCTCGACGACGCGCCGGATCGCGGGGCTGCGCCCCGGCGGGTGGCGCGCGGGATCACCGGTCACGGCGCACGCTTCGGCAGCTCACCGCGCTCGAGCGCGAGCGTCTGCTCGGCGGGCCCGAGCCCGACGAAGGGCACCGACTTGATCTTGAAGGCGAACATCGTGACGAAGCCCCAGCCCCAGAGCATGAGGGGCCCGGACTCCGAGAGGCCCTGCACCAGCAGCACGGCGCCGACGAGGCTCGGAAGCAGTGTCACGGCCGTGTACGGGCGGTCGGCGCGCAGGTCCCAGCGGGGCCGGTCGACGGCGAAGAACCAGGATCGCCAGATGAAGGCGAGATAGGCGAGCGCCAGGATGACGAGTCCGACCAGGCCGAGCTGGAAGAAGACGTCGACCCACATGTTGTGCGCTTGCAGCACCGTCATGTCGTGGTCGATGATCCAGCCGTCGAAGGCCGGCTCCCACGGCACCCATGGTGTCGCGAAGCCCCAGCCGTGCAGGGGATGCTGCCAGGCCTTCTCGAGCACGATCGACCAGATGCCCTCCCGGCCCGTGAGGTCCGACTCGCGCCCGACGAGCCCGAAGATCGCGTCGCGGAACGCCAGGAGCGCGACGGCGCCGCCGATGCCGACGGCGGCATAGCCGATGTAGTACCGCGTGCGCTCGCCGGGCCGCGTCGTGGTGCGCATCAGGAGGATGGTGGCCAGCACGACCGCGACCGCGACGCCGCACAGATAGGCGGTGGCGGAGCCTGCGCGGAACATCAGGAAGGCCGCGAGCACGATCCACGCGATCAGCCAGCTGCGCCGGGGCGCCCGCGACGCGATGCGGATGGCGAAGACGATGATCCCGAGCAGTGCGGTGATGGCCAGCAGGTTCGCGTTGCCGGCGATGCCCTGGATGCGACCGCCCTCGAACAGGTTGTTGCGCGACCAGTACCACTGCTGGTCGATGTCGCCCTCCGGAGGAGTGACGAAGTTGGGCAGCAGGGGCGCGCGGATGAAGATCGAGACGAACAGCTCGAAGACGATCGAGAGCCCCAGGACCCACTTGAGGGCGGACGCGATGGCCCGGACGATCTCCCGCCACGTCAGCACCGCCGCCATGAAGAGTCCCTGCAGCGTGGTGATCGCGAGGGCGAGCCAGGTCGACAGCGTCGCTGCGGGCCAGGCCGACCACGTGACGGAGAGGAGCGCCCACGCGACGTAGGCGAGCAGGAACCACGGGAGCCGTCGCCAGGGCAGCGGGTTCGTCCGCCGCTGCGCCACGATCCGGGGCACCCAGATGGCGATCGTCGCGGCGCCGAGGCTCAGCGCGAGGATCCACACGCCGACGGCGCCGACGAGGTTGTACCAGGCCGTCGCGGCGAGGAGCGTGAACAGGACGAGGATGCAGTAGCCGCGCAGCAGCAGGTGCCCCGTCGTCTCGCGCGCCGGCGCGGTGGGTGGTGCCGCCACGGGATGCTTCGTGTGCTCGGCCATCGTGGAATCAGGCTACCGCGCGGGGCCGAATAGGCTGAGATCGTGCTGCTGCCGCTCTCGAACTCGCCCAAGGACTACGCATGGGGATCGCGCACGCTGATCGCCGCTCTGGAGGGGCGCCCCGCCAGCGAGAAGCCGGAGGCCGAGGTCTGGTTCGGAGATCACCCGGGTGGTCCGGCCGTGATCGACGACGGCAGCGGCGACACCCTCGACGCCTGGCTCGCGCGGCAGCCGGAAGGGACCCCGGAGCGCCTGCCCTACCTGCTGAAGCTGCTGGCCGCGGCATCCCCGCTCTCCATCCAGGTGCACCCCTCGAAGGAGCAGGCGGAGCAGGGGTTCGCGCGCGAGTCGGACAAGGCGATGGATGCCGCGGACCGCAACTACCGCGACGACAACCACAAGCCGGAGCTCATCGTCGCCCTCAGCGACACGTTCGAGGCCCTGTGCGGGCTGCGCCCGCTCGATGCGACGCGCCGCCTCGCCGGCGCCCTGGGCCCCGGCGTCGGCGCGACCGCCCTGCGCGCGCACCTGGACGCCGGACGCGACGACGCCGAGATCCTGAGGGGCGTGATCGGCTGGCTGCTCTCGGGCGCGGCCGACGTCGAGGTGGCGTCGCTCATCGACGCCCTCGGCTCGGCGGAGTCCATCGAGTTCGCCGCGGAGCTGTCCGCGGCGCGGCGCATCGCGAGCGTCTACCCGGGAGACCCCGGCGTCATCGTGGCGCTGCTGATGAACCACGTCGTGCTGCACAGGGGCGAGGGCATCTTCCTGCGCGCAGGGCTGCTCCACGCGTACCTCTCCGGCCTCGGCGTCGAGGTGATGGCCGCGAGCGACAACGTGCTGCGCGGCGGGCTGACGCCGAAGCACGTCGACGTCGATGAGCTGCTCTCGGTGCTCGACACGCGCCCGGCCGTCGTGCCGGTGGTGCTCCCCACGTCGGCGGAGGGGACCACGCGGGGCGTCGAGGCCTTCGCGACCGAGGCTCCCGACTTCGAGCTGCTCCGCGCCCGCATCCGGTCCGAGGGGAGGGCCACGCTCGCCCTGCGGGGCGCCGCCATCGCTCTCGCCACGGGCGGCCGCATCACGGTGGCGGGGCGCAGCGGTGACCGCACCCTGCGTCCGGGGGAGGCGGTCTTCATCACCCGGGACGAATCTCCCGTCCAGCTCTCCGGCGAGGGCGAGGTCTTCCTCGCGCAGCCCGGCTCCGCCGCCTGAGCCGCGAGCGGCGCCGGCCGTTTCCGTTTCGATATGCGCCGCGACACGCCGACGGCGCGTCGTGAAGGTTCAAGAACCTGTTGAGGCTTTAGTATCCGCGACTTGACCGGAGCGAATGACAACGGTGTAATTAGGTGCAAGCACGCGAGCCAGCGTGGGGGGATACACAGGTGGGAGAACGAAATGGCGGGCTCACAGTACCGTTCCGGCGTTCCCGACAATTGGTTCGTCGATCCGGTAAACCTCGGTGTTCCGGGAGTGCGCAATCCTGTACAGGATGACGACAACCCTTTGTCGTGGCAGACCGACGCGCTCTGCGCGCAGACCGATCCGGAGGCGTTCTTCCCGGAGAAGGGCGGCTCGACGCGCGACGCCAAGCGCATCTGCACGACGTGCGACGTACGCGGCGAGTGCCTCGAGTACGCGCTGCAGAACGACGAGCGCTTCGGCATCTGGGGCGGTCTCAGCGAGCGCGAGCGGCGCAAGCTGAAGCGCCGAGCGGTCTAGCCGCTCGCGGCGCGTGCGCCCGGCGGGCGGGCGCATCCCGCCTAGGCTGACCACGTCATGCCGTCCCTCGTCCACGCCCTGATCGTCGCGCGGCCCGACGGGCGAATCCCGGCGGCGCTGCACCTCAAGCGCACCCTGGCGGCCCTGGACGCCCAGACGCGCCGGGTCGACGAGCTCACCGTGGTGCTGTGCGGCGCGGACGACGCGCTCCACGATCTGGCGGCGGCCTCCGGTGCCGAGGCGGTCATCTCCGCTCCCGCGTCGACGACCTATGCGAAGGCGATCGCCTTGGGCCTTCGCCGCGTCGAGCCGGGCAGCATGATCTGGCTGCTGGCGCAGGACACCGCCCCCGAGCCCGAGGCGCTCGCACGCCTCGCCGGTGTGCTCGAGCTCTCGCCGTCGCTGGCGATCGTCGCGCCGAAGCTCGTGCGGTGGGCGGACCGCGACCACATCGTCTCGCTCGGCGTCACCATGACCCGCTTCGGCCGCGCCGTGGGCCTCGCCGACGGGGAGTACGACCAGGGTCAGCACGACGGCGACGACGACGTGCTCGGCTCCGATGTGCGCGGAGTGCTGCTGCGCGCCGAGGCCAGCGAGAGCTTCCTTCCGGATCCCGCCCTGGCGGGCGCCGACGAGGGCCTGGACATGGGCGTCCGCGCCCGGCTGGGCGGCTGGCGCATCTCCCTCGTTCCCCG
>DASUQB010000452.1:0-9531 GCA_036280835.1 Microbacterium sp.
GGCGAGTGGGAGTTGAGCGCGACCGGCGGGAACGACGCGTTTAGGCAACGGGCATCCGAGGCGGGCGCCCCTCGCGCGCTCCACTCAGGCTCGCTCCGCGTTCGGCTGCCGCGCCGAACCGGCTCGAGCGGGCGCTGCGGCGCACGCTCACACCGCCCCGTCTGCGGCGAGCCGTGGTGCCAGGCCAGCGTCAGGCCATCCTCGCCGAGCCACCGATGTCAAAGGCGTGGAGCACGGACCCGTCCCCCAGCCGCACATCGAGTTCGCGCGTGCGCTACCGCCGCTTCGATCCCGGGGCGGCGTGCGACAACGCCCGCTCCCACACCTCGGGCAGGGCGAGCAGGCCCTCACCGGGCACCATCTCGATGCGCGCGGATCCGAGGTGCTCCTTGTACCAGCGCGCCGGGGCGGCCGCGGCATCCGGATCGCGCTGCCCGTTCAGGATCAGCGTCTTCGACGAGATCGACTCGACCAGGCGGCCGAGCTCCTCCTTGTCGAGCGGATTCTCCGGGGTCGGCACGGCAACGAGCACCAGCCGGTCGATCGTGTCGTGCAGCGCCGCCACGGCCCGGAGGGCCACATCGCCCGCGGCGCGATACGCCACGACGCCCGCGGTCGCCCGGTCATCACCGAGGGCCTCGCGGATCAGTTCGGCGAGCTTCTCCCCCGTCGACTCCGCAGGAGTCTCACCGCCGTGGGCACCGGGGTCCTCGATCGCGGCGCCGTCGAGCCCGACCGCCATCACCCGGATGTCGCGGCCGGCGGTCACCCCCGGCAGGGGGTCGACGGCCATCGAGATGCCGACGCCCACGAGCACGACCAGGCGCGGCGCCCCGGGCGCGCCGAAGGTTCGGCAGGTCAGGCTGGACTCACCGGGCACGAGTGCTCCACAGCGCCCACGCGATCAGCACCGGTTGCAGGAGCAGGCGGATGAAGCGCGCTCGGTCCGTGCGCATCATGGGGGCGGACCGGCCGGTCTGCCATTGGTGCACGTTGCCCGGGAACACCGCGACGAAGAACGCGGCGACGACCCGGCCGATCGTGGTCCGCTCCTTCGGCAGCGCGACGAGCGCCCCCGCCAGCATCAGCTCGACCGCCCCGGAGGCGACGACGATCGCATCCTTGTCGAGCGTCGTGAGCTGCGTCGCCCAGTCCGGAACGACGATCCGGTACCCACGCCTCCCCCAGGTGAGATGCGATGCGCCGGCTGCGCCGAGCAGTCCGGCCAACGCCCACAGGGCCAGCACGCGCAGCGCATCGAGGGGCTGCGCGCTCGGGCGTCGTGCCGGGGAAGACCTCCGTGTCATGCGTCCCACGCTACTGCGGCGCACCGCTCCACCGGCCTCCCGCCACGAGCAGCGCCACGCCGAATAGACCGAGGGATGCCGCACCGCATCGGCCGATCGGCCGAGAAGGAGCGAGCCTCCCGGCCGATGTGCGGGCAAGCCCGGATCCCGAGCATGGAGTGATGACCGACGCATCCGCTCGCCCCAGCCCTCCCCCCGGCCAGTCATCCGCCCAGAGCGGGAGACCGTCCCGGCACCCGCCCGGGGAATGACCGCCGGCGCAGCCGCATGCAGGAGTGGCTCGCCCCCGCGGGTCTGATCGTGCTGAGTCTGGTCCCGCTGGCCGGGGGCGCCTCCCGCCTCACCGAGCTGGCGAGCGACCCGACGGTGACCGCCGCCAACGCGCGCTTCCTCGACAGTCCGGCACCCGTGATCATCCACATCATCGCGTCGGTGGTGTTCCTCATCCTCGGGGCGCTGCAGTTCGTCCCGTCGCTGCGGCGGCGGCGCTGGCACCGCATGGCGGGGCGGATCGTCGCGCCAGCCGGCATGCTCTCCGCCCTGTCCGCGCTGTGGATGACGCTCTTCTACGCGATCCCCGCGCCCAGCGGAACGGCGCTCTTCCTCATGCGACTCGGCTTCGGCACGGCCATGGCGGTCGGGCTCGTCGTCGCGTTCGTCGCGATCCGCAGGGGCGACGTGCGCACGCACAGTGCGTGGATGACGCGCGCCTACGCGATCGGCATGGGAGCGGGCACCCAGGTGCTGACCTTCCTGCCGTGGGTGCTCTTCTTCGGGCCGCCCGACGTGGCGATGCACGCGGTGCTGATGGGCGCCGGCTGGGTCATCAACCTCGCGGTCGCCGAGGTGCTGATCCGCCGCCGCGCGCGGCCGCGGCGGCGGCTCGCGGCCCCCGGGGCCGCTTCGAACGTCCCGCCTATCATGAGGGGATGACGAGCCCCGTGCGCGCGCTGTGGGACGCGCCGGCCGCGTCCCCGCCTCCCCCGCGGCGGGTCTGGCGGGACTGGGTGCTCGTCGCCGTGCTGCCACCCCTCGTGCTGTTCGAAGCGCTCGTCCGGCCCGACGTGCCGTGGCGGTGGGGGTGGGCCGTCGTCCTCGTCGTGCTCGTGCCCACGCTGCTGTGGCGTCGCACCCGCCCGCTGCCGATGTTCGCGCTCGCCTTCGCGCTCGGCACCCTTCTCGGGATCGTCAACGGCACCGAGCCGGACCTGTTCTCGACCGCGTACTTCCTGATCCTCGTCTACGCGCTCATGCGCTGGGCGAGCGGGCGGGCGATCGTCATCGGCGCAGCGATCCTGCTCACCGGGACGGCCGTCTCCTCCTTCTCCGCCTCCGGCACCGCGGCCTCGGGCGGGCCGGTCACCGACGCCGTCGGCGGGCTCGCGGTGCTCGTCGCCACGAGCACGCTCGGCATCACCTTCCGGTGGCGCGCGAGCGCCAGGGCGCGCGAACTCGAGGCCATGCGACTGCGGGAGCGCGAGGACCTCGCGCGCGACCTCCACGACACGGTCGCCCACCACGTCTCCGCGATCGCGATCCAGGCGCAGGCCGGCACGGCGGTTGCGGCGACCGACCCGGCCGCCGCGGCCGACGTGCTCCGGGTGATCGAGGGCGAGGCATCCCGCACCCTCGACGAGATGCGCTCGATCGTGCGACTGCTCCGCCGGGAGGACGCCGCCGCCGAACGGGCGCCCAGCGCCGGGGTCGCTGACATCGCCCGCCTCACGCAGACGGAGGGGCTCACGGTCGACGTGCAAGTCGCCGGCGACGCGCACCGGGTGCCGCCGGCGGTCGGCGCGGCCGTCTACCGCATCGCCCAGGAGGCGGTGACCAACGCCCGCCGCCACGCGCGGGGCGCCGGTCGCGTCGAGGTCCGCGTGGAGGTCGGCCCGGACGGCATCCACCTCGACGTGCGAGACGACGGCGACGACGCTGCGGCGGCAGCAGCGGGCTACGGCATCACCGGGATGCGCGAGCGGGCGGTCCTGCTCGGCGGCACATTCGATGCCGGACCGATCCCCGGAGGCGGGTGGCGCGTCACCGCCGCCCTCCCCCTGACGGGTGGGGCGACGTGAGCGTGCGCGTGCTGATCGCCGACGATCAGGAGCTCGTGCGCACCGGCCTGCGGATGATCCTCGACGCGCAGCCCGGTATCGAGGTGGTGGCCGAGGCCCGCGACGGGGCCGAGGCCGTGGAGCTGGCGCGCAGCGCAGGTCCGGACGTCTGCCTGATCGACATCCGGATGCCGGTCGTCGACGGGCTGGAGGCGACGCGTCTGCTGGCGGGGCCGGGGGTGGAGGATCCCCTGCCGGTGGTGATCATCACGACCTTCGATCTGGACGAGTACGTGTACGAGGCGCTTCGGTCCGGCGCCCGCGGATTCCTGCTGAAGAACGCGGGTCCGGCACTGCTGGCGGAGGCCGTGCACGCGGCTGCGCGCGGCGACGCGCTGATCGACCCGAAGATCACGATGCGCCTCATCGACGCGTTCGCAAGCGGGCGCCCGGCGCCACCGGCTTCGTCGTCGCCCCTGACGGAGCGCGAGGAGCAGGTGCTGGCGGCCGTCTCGCGCGGGCTCGGCAACACCGAGATCGGTCGCGAGCTGCACATCTCCCTGAGCACCGTGAAGACCCATATCGCGAGCGTCATGACGAAGATCGGCGCACGCAACCGGGTGGAACTGGCGATCTGGGCAGGCGAGCGCGATCGCGCCGCCAGCCGCTGAGCACCGGCGCTAGGCTCGACCCGACCCGGAGGAGACCCGCATGACAGAACTTCCCGTCTTCACGCTCGCGGATCTCGAGGCGCAGCCCCGGTTCGACCTTCCCGATTTCACGCGCGACGACGCCATCGACCTCGGACTCATCGCCGTCGCTCTCGTGCGGGAGCGCGCCGCCAACCTCGCCGTGCGCATCGTGCGGCGGGGCGAGGAGGTCTTCGTCGCCAGGCTCGGGACCACCGGGGCCGAGAACGATCCGTGGCTCGCGGGCAAGGCGGCCGTCGCCGAGCGCTTCGGGGAGCCCTCGCTGCTCGTGCGCCGCAGGCACGAGGCGGCCGGCACGCCCTTCGAGGAGCGCTCCGACATCGACCACGAACTGCTGCGCGCGCACGGCGGCGCCATCCCGGTCTTCGTCGGCGGCGAGCTCCTCGGCACCATCACCATGTCGGGCGAGCCGGATGTCGCGGATCACGCGGCATCGGCGGAGGCGCTCCGGCGCTTCCTGGCGAGAGGCGCCCCCGCGAGCTGAGGCTGCGCCTCCGGTATGACCCGCAGCCGCGGGTCGGGGTCGTTCCACAGCTCCACGGTCTGGATGAGCCAGAACGCGGCGAACAGCAGGAGAGCCGTCGCCTCGCCGATGAAGATCAGCGGCAGCCCCGTCGACTCGACGAGATCGATGCCCTGCATGTCGAGCACGATGACGACGACCAGCAGGGCGAGAGTGATCAGGATGCCGGCGGCGATGACGGTGTACAGCCCGCGGTACATCGTGCGCGCAGCCGCATCCGCCTGGTCGCTCGTCTCGTCGACGGTCCACGCCGCGAGGCCGGACACGGCGGCGATGAGCGCGAAGAACGTGAAGGCCGCGACGATGTGCCCCCATTCCAGGAAGGAGACGGGCGCGAGCAGCCACCACAGGGCCACGGCCGCGAGGATCGCTCCCGCCACCGCGATCCCCGCCCCGACGGCGCGTGTCAGGGTGCGCTGCGCGACCGCCACGGCGAGCGTGGCGATCACGGCGACCGCGCCGATGATCAGCAGAGAGAGCAGCCCCACCTGGACGCCCGCGAGATCGGCCTCGGACGGCGGCAGCTGACCCGGCTCCAACGGCGCGGGAACCGTCGCGATCAGCGCGGCCGCGATTGCTGCGTAGTCGAGCAGCGCCTGCGACAGGCTTCGCCCCGAGAGCGCGAGCAGGGCGAGCGCCACGGCGAAGATCGAACCGACGAAGATGTTGCGCGCAGGCGTGTAGACGGCGGCGCTGACGGAGAGCATCGGGCCGAAGCGCGCGATCGTGACGGTCAGCGCCACGAAGAGCAGCAGGACCGCGCCGACGATCGACAGCCTCAGGTACCGATATGTGCGCTGCGTGGACGTGCTGGCGATCTGCATCCGCGGCCCTCCCGGCGCTCCCGGCCGCTCGGCCGGCCTGCCCCCACCCTACGAGTCGGAGCGGACAGCGGCCGGCTTCCGAAGAGCGTGCCGTCGGACCCTCGGCATCGCTAGGGTGATCCCAAGAGGAAGGGGTGCCATGTCATTCATCACTCGAGGCTTCTCCGGTCGGCGCAGCGAGCGCGATCCGCGGCTGCCCCCCGGTCAGACGCTCGTCTCGGACTGGCCGGTGCTCTCGGCGGGTCCGACTCCGCAGGTCGAGACGGACGAGTGGGAGTTCACGGTCAAGACCGAGAACGGCGACCACCGCTGGAGCTGGGACGAGCTGCGTGCCCTCGGCATCGAGGACATCACCACCGACATCCACTGCGTCACGCACTGGTCGAAGCTGGAGATGCCGTGGCGCGGCGTGCCGCTGGACAGGATCTTCGAGGATGTCGAGACCAGCCACGACTTCGTCATGGCGCACTCCTACGGCGGCTACACGACCAACGTGCCGCTCGAGGACCTGCTTGACGGCAAGAGCTGGATCGCCTTCGAGGCCGACGGCGAGCCCCTCGACCCTGAGCACGGGGGGCCGGCGCGCCTGCTCGTGCCCCACCTGTACTTCTGGAAGAGCGCCAAGTGGATCCGCGGGCTCGTCACGATGCCGAGCGACGACCCGGGCTTCTGGGAGCAGAACGGCTACCACCTGCACGGCGACCCCTGGCAGGAGGAGCGCTACTGGTGAGGGGTCGCAGACCGGCGTCCTGGCACACCGCGACGGTCGTCGAGTCGCTGCCCGAGACCGGGACAGCGCGACGCATCGTGCTCGACGTTCCGACGTGGCCGGGCAACGACGCGGGGTCGCACCTCGACGTGCGGCTCACGGCGCCCGACGGCTATCAGGCCACCCGCTCCTACTCGATCGCGTCGGCCGGCGAGGGCACGCGCGTCGTGCTCGCGGTCGACGAGCTGCCGGACGGCGAGGTGTCGCCGTTCCTCGTGCACGACCTGCGCGCCGGGGACCAGCTCGAGCTGCACGGCCCGCTCGGTGCGTTCTTCGTGTGGCGACCGCCCGTCGACGGCGAGATCCCCCGGCCGGTGCAGCTCATCGCGGGCGGTTCGGGCGTCGTGCCGCTCTACGCCATGGCATCGGCCCACGCGGAGGCCGGCGACGCGACCGAGTTCCGCCTGCTCTACTCGGTGCGCACGCCCGACGACGTCTTCTTCCGCGACGAGCTGGCCGCCCTCGCCGGAGCATCGCTGCAGCTCGACTTCGTCTACACCCGGCGCGCGCCGGACGGCTGGGCGACCCCCGCCGGGCGGGTCACGAAGAGCATCGTGGATGCCGCGACGGTGCCCGCGTCATCCCGCCCCCGCGTCTACGTCTGCGGGCCTACCGCGTTCGTCGAGGCGGTGGCATCGTGGTTGATCGAGGCCGGACATGCGCCGGCCGACGTGCGCACCGAGCGGTTCGGAGGTTCGTGATGACAAGACTGGACGGCAACGTCCTCGCCGGACGCCTGGCCGACGTGCTCGGATGGGACGCGACGGCCGCAGACGCCCGCTGCAACGGGTGCGGTGCGCACGGCACCATCGGCCGCGCGGTGGTCTACGCGACGGCCATGGGCACGGTGGCCCGCTGCAGCACCTGCGACACCGTGCTCGCGACCTTCGTCGAAGGCGACGGGGGTCGCGTGTGGTTCGGGATGACGGGGGTCACGGCACTCGAGCTCCCGCCCGTGCGCTGAGCCCCCGCCACCCGAAGCGCTACGCCGCCCGGGCGAGCGGGGATCGAACGGCTCGCACGACGAGCTCGTCGCCGGCGGCATCCACCGTCACCGCTCCCCCGTCGACGAGCGAGCCCTCCACGAACGCCTCGGCGATGCGGTCATCGACCTCGCGCTGGATGAGGCGGCGAAGCGGACGGGCGCCGTACTCGGGCTCGTAGCCGTGCTCGGCGAGCCAGTCCACGGCCGCCTCGGTGACCTCGAGGGAGACATCGCGACCGGCGAGCCGGGCCGAGGTCGCGCCGAGCAGCAGCCGGACGATCTCACGCAGCTGCGGCTTGTCGAGCTTGCGGAAAAGCACGATCTCGTCGATGCGGTTCAGGAACTCCGGACGCATCGCCTCGCGCAGCTTGCCCATCACGCGGTCGCGCAGGTCCTTCTCGGAGCCGAAGCCCGTCGACCCGCCCCCGTCGGCGAGGAAGCCGATGGCGCCGGCGCGCGATGCCAGGAACTCGCTGCCGATGTTCGAGGTCATGATGACGACGGTGTTGCGGAAGTCGACGGTGCGACCCTGGCCGTCGGTCAGGCGCCCGTCATCCAGCACCTGCAGCAGCAGATTGAACACGTCCGGGTGCGCCTTCTCGATCTCATCGAACAGCACGATCGAGTACGGGTTGCGCCGCACGCGCTCGGTGAGCTGGCCCGCCTCGTCGTAGCCCACGTATCCCGGAGGGGCTCCGACCAGCCGCGACACGGTGTGCCGCTCGCCGTACTCGATCATGTCGAAGCGGATCACGGCCTGGTCATCGGCGAAGAGCGAGCCGGCGAGCGCCTTGGCGAGCTCCGTCTTGCCTACTCCGGTGGGTCCGAGGAAGAGGAAGCTGCCAACGGGGCGGTTCGCGTCGCTCATCCCCGTGCGGTTGCGGCGCACGGCCTTCGCGACGGCCGTGACGGCGTCGTCCTGCCCGATGACGCGGTCGTGCAGCTCCTGCTCGAGCACCGCGAGTCGCTCGCGCTCGCCCTCCGTCAGCCGGTTCACGGGGATGCCGGTCGCGCGCGAGATCACCGCGGCGATCTGGGCCTCGTCGATGACCGCGTCGACGGCGGCGGTCGCCGTGGCCGTGACCTCATCCAGCCTGCGCTGGATCGTGGCGATGTCGTCGCGGATGCGCGACGCCTCCTCGTAGTGCTCCGCCGAGACCGCGGCGTTCTTGTCCGCCTCGAGCGTGGCGAGCCGCTGAACGAGGTCGTCGACGTCCACGCGAATGCCGAGGCGCAGGCGCAGCCGGGCACCGGCCTGGTCGATCAGGTCGATGGCCTTGTCGGGAAGCACGCGGTCGGGGAGGTAGCGGTCGGAGAGCTCCACCGCAGCACGAAGCGCGTCGTCGGTGTAGCCGACGCCGTGGTGCTCCTCGTAGGCCGGGCGCAGGCCGTGCAGGATGCGCACCGCGTCCTCGATCGACGGCTCTCCCACGCGCACGGGCTGGAAGCGACGCTCGAGGGCGGGATCCTTCTCGATGACGCGGTACTCCTTGAGCGTCGTCGCGCCGACGAGGTGCAGCTCGCCGCGCGCGAGGCGGGGCTTCAGGATGTTGCCGGCGTCCATGCCGCCCTCGCCGGCTCCCCCGGCGCCGACGACCGTGTGCACCTCGTCGATGAACAGGATGAGTTCGCCCTTGTGCGCGGCGATCTCGTCCATCGTCTTGGTCAGGCGCTCCTCGAAGTCGCCGCGGTAGCGGGTGCCCGCCAGCATGCCGGGCAGGTCGAGCGAGATCACGCGCTTCTCGCGCAGCTGCTCGGGGACGGAGCCGTCCGCGATCGCCCGGGCGAGGCCTTCGACGATCGCGGTCTTGCCCACGCCGGCCTCGCCGACGAGCACGGGATTGTTCTTGGTGCGGCGGCTGAGGATCTCGATCGTCTGCTCGATCTCATCGGCACGACCGATGACCGGGTCGAGCCGGCCCTCACGAGCGAGCGCCGTCAGATCGGTGCCGAACTGGTCGAGCATCGGGGTGTCGGACACCGCGGCATCCTGCTGCCCGGTGGCCGTCTCCGGTGCGCCGCCGTCGGCGACCACCGTCTCGCGCATTCCCTGCGTGAGCGATTCCGCCGTCACGCCGGCGCGCGCCAGCACCTGGCCGGCGGGCGCGTCCTGGCCGATCACGAGCGCGAAGAAGAGGTGCTCCGGGTCGACGTAGGTCGATCCGGCCGCACGGGCCACCTGGTACGCGTGGAAGAGCGCACGCTGCACCGACGGCGCGATCATGGCGGCATCGACCGATGCGGGCGCGGTCCGCGCCGGCAGCCGCTCTTCGGCTGCGCGGGCGATCGCTGCGGCGTCCGCGCCCACGCGGGCCACGGCATCCTTCGCGGGCTCCTCCTGCACCATGACCTGCAGCAC
>DASUQB010000453.1:0-9217 GCA_036280835.1 Microbacterium sp.
CTGGACCGCGCGGCGCCCACCACGGATGACGCGTTCGCCGAGCACGGCGAGCTCGTGCTCTACAACTATCCCGCCGAGCTCGCCCATGGTGACGGGCGCGCGCTGCCGGCACACGAGTTCCTCGGGTCGACGCGACGGGCCGAGGCGGTCGACGCTGAAGTCGAGGAGTGGATCGCGGGCGCGGGAGAGTACGCCTACGTGAGCTTCGGCAGCTTCCTGTCCGTTCGCGGCGACGTGCTGCAACGGGTGGCGCGGGCGCTGTCGCAGCTCGGGATGCGCGCCGCGATCGCCACCGGGTCCACGCCGATCGCCGAGCTCGGCGCCCTGCCGGACGGCTGGCTCGTACGGGACTACCTGCCGCAGGTGCGGCTGCTCGGCGATGCCCGCCTCGCGGTGACGCACGGCGGGAACAACTCGGTGACCGAGGCCGTCGGGCAGGGCGTGCCGCTGCTCGTGCTGCCCTTCTCGACCGACCAATTCGCCGGAGCGGCCGCTATCGAGCGGACGGGGCTCGGGCGCGCGCTCGATCCGAACGGCGCCTCCGCCGCCGAACTGGCCGGCGCCCTGGAGAGCGTCCGCGACATCGGTGCCGAGCAGCGCGCGCTGCTCGAGCGCATCGCCGTCGGCCAGCAGCGCCGGCCGGGACCGGCGATCGCCTACGAGGCGCTGAAGACCGGCCGCTCCGCGACGAGCTGAGCCATCGCGGCCGGGTCTCCGGCCGCCGCCCGGTACCGGTCCATCAGGGCCGCATTGGCGTCGTAGCGGGTGCCCGCCCGTACTTCTGCGACGTGGTGCATGGCGTACACGCGGCCTTCGTGCCGCACGGGCGGCTCGCCCAGCAGCGTCTCGTGCGCGAGGTACCACGCGGCGTCTTCGAAGCCCCAGCCGCGGAAGCGCTCGTCCTGGCCGCCGTGCGCCCGCCACGTGCGCGGCGTCGTGACATACACGCCGGAGCAGGCACCCCGCACGAGATCGAAGGTGCAGTCCCCGGCTTCGGCGCCGGCGCGCAGCTGCGCCGTGCCGCCGGCCCCCAGCCAGCGGTACTCGGTGTACGGCAGATGCACCCGGCCGCTCGTGCGCGCGGCGGCCACCGCGGCGCGCAGCGCCTCGGGCTCGGGCAGCGTGTCGGCATCGTTGACGACCACGACCTCGTCGAGATCGGCGGCGGCGATCCCGAGGTTGCGGCAGGCGGCGAGGACGAAGACGTCATCGTCGGTGTCGATGGTCCGCACGGCGAACTCCGGGAGATGCTCCGCGTACCACGCGCTCAGGAACTCGAACGCGGGCACGCGCGAGGGGGACGGGCGCCATGGCACGATCACACGGACGACGGGCGCGTTCACGACAGGCGCAACGGAGGAGTCAGGGGTATCGGCGAGCACTGATCCAGCGTACGGACTGGGCGGGACCTGCGGGGCGCACGGGTCACCAGCCCCGGGTGCCCGGCGCGCCCTTGAACGGCCCGGCCACCCACGACGTGATCCAGCCGCCGTAGAAGTCGCCCTCCTGAGGCGTGACCGGCTCGCCGCCCACGGTGCAGGCATCCATTCGACCGGGGTAGAGCGCCACGCGACCGCGCAGGAGGTCGTAGCCTTTCCACGGGTTCGGGTAGGTCCAGCCGGCCGCCTCCGCGGTGCGGTCCCCGGCCGAGACCGACAGGTAGCTCGCCGCGCCCTTGAACTCGCAGAGGGAGGCGCCCGCGGCGGGGGAGAGGGTGCCCGGCGCGAAGGCGTCGATCGGCAGGTAGTAGACCGGTGGATGCGACGTCTCGAGCACCCGCACGACGTCGGTCGTGTCGACGATGACCTCGCCGCCGAACGTCACTGTGACCCGGTCACCGACTTCCTCGACCCGCGGGGGGCGAGGATAATCCCAGACCGACTCGACCGGTCTCATCCCTGCATCACAGCGATGACGTTGCCGCTCGGGTCGGCGAACCAGGCGATGTCGGGCCCCTCGTCGGGGTTCGCCGGCCGGACGATGCCGCGCTCGTCCTGGTGCATGCCGTCGTAGCGCAGCATCTCCACGCCCTTGCCCCTGAGTTCGTCGACGGCCGCGTCGACATCGGGGACCTCGAAGTTCAGGACGGTGTGCTGTGCCGGCACGTGGTCGTCCTTGCCGTACACGAACAGATTGCCACCGTCGCCGAGATCGAGCGTGAGGAACCCGTGCTCCTCCGTGACGGGAAGACCGAGGACGTCGGCATAGAAGGCGCGGGCGGCGCCGATGTCGGAGACGGCCAGCCCCGGGAAGATGCGTTGTGTGTCCATGCATCCAGACAATCACCGGGCACGCCGAAGGGCAACGTTCGCCGCCGCCGGAACTTCAGCGGACTTAGGGCAGAAACGTCGCAATCCCCCGTGCAGCCCTCGCCGTGATCGGGCTCGAGGGCCCCGGCGGTAACGTGTTCTACGTCTTCGACCAGCCCGACGCCTGACCTGCCGGAGGAGTGCCGATGCCCGATGTGATCATCAGCGGAGGCGGTCCGACCGGGATGATGCTCGCCGGCGAGCTGCGGCTGCACGGCGTCGAGGTGCTGGTGCTCGAGAAGGATGTCGAGCAGAGTCCCCTCGTCCGTTCGCTCGGCCTGCACGCGCGCAGCATCGAGATCATGGATCAGCGGGGGCTGCTCGACCGCTTCCTCGCGGAGGGGACGCGGTACCCCGGCGCGGCGCGCTTCGCCGGCATCGACAGGCCGTGGCCCGCCGACCTCGACACGGCCCACGGATTCGTGCTCGGGATCCCGCAGCCCGTCACCGACCGCCTGCTGGCCGAGCGCGCCGCAGAGCTCGGCGCCGAGGTGCGGCGCGGTGCCGAGGTGGTGGGGGTCGAACAGGACGGCGACGGGGTGGCCGTCGCCCTGGCGGACGGCACGAGCGTGCGGTCAGCGTGGCTCGTCGGGTGCGACGGCGGCCGGAGTCCCATCCGCCGCATGCTCGGCATCGGCTTTCCCGGAGAGCCGGCCAGGACCGAGTGGCTTCTCGGCGAGATCGAGGTCACGATGCCGGCCGAGGAGCTGGCCACCATCGCCGCCGCCGTCCGGGAGACGCACCGGGGCTTCGGCATCGCTCCCACCGGGAACGGACTGCACCGCGCCGTGGTCCCCGCCGCGACGGTGACGGAGGACCGGACGACCCCGCCCACGATGGGCGAGTTCCGGGCCCAGCTGCGCGCCTACGCGGGCACCGACTTCGGCGCACACTCGGCCCGGTGGCTCTCGCGTTTCACCGACGCCACCCGGCTGGCCGAGCGGTACCGCAGCGGCCGGGTCTTCCTCGCAGGCGACGCCGCGCATGTGCATCCGCCGCTGGGCGGCCAGGGACTCAACCTCGGCATCCAGGACGCGTTCAACCTGGGCTGGAAGCTCGCCGCCGCGGTCGACGGCTGGGCGCCGGACACGCTGCTCGACAGCTTTCACGCCGAGCGCCGCCCGGTGGCGGAGGACGTGCTGACCAGCACCCGCGCGCAGTCCGAGCTCATCTCCGCGGACCCCGGCCCGCAGGCCGTCCGGCGCCTGCTGACCGAGCTGATGGACATCGAGGAGGTCAATCGCCTGCTCATCGAGAAGGTGACGGGCATCGGCGTGCGCTACGACATGGGCGACGGGAAGGCCGGCGAGCTCACCGGCCGGCGGCTGCGCGACCTCCGGCTCTCCCGAGGCCGGGTGTACGAGCTGATGCGCGAGGGCCGGGGCCTGCTGCTCGACCAGACCGGCGAACTGTCGGCCGACGGCTGGGCGGATCGGGTGGACCACGTCGTCGACGTCGGTGACGAGCGCCCCGCCGCGGCGGTGCTCCTGCGACCGGACGGCCACGTGGCATGGTCGAGCGGGGACCCGTCCGAACTGCGCGGGGCGCTGTCCCGGTGGTTCGGCGCCCCGACGCCGCGGGAAGCCGGGTCTTAGGCGGCCGTCTTCTCGCGCGCCCGCAGGTCCTTCCGGAGGATCTTTCCGGCGGTCGACTTGGGGATCGCCTCGATGAACTCCACGCGGCGGATCTTCTTGTGCGGGGCGACGTTCTCGGCGACGAACGCCATGACGGCATCCTCGTTCAGGCCCGAGCCCGGTGCGGGCACGATGAACGCCTTCGGGATCTCCTGCCGGTCCTCGTCGAGCACGCCGATCACGGCGGCATCCAGCACCGCGGGGTGAGACAGCAGCAAGGCCTCGAGCTCCGCGGGGGCGATCTGGTAGCCCTTGTACTTGATCAGCTCCTTGACCCTGTCCACGATCGAGAAATAGTCGCCCTCGTGAAACACGCCGATGTCGCCCGTGTGCAGGAAGCCGTCGGCATCCAGCGTCTCGGCGGTCGCCTCGGGCTTGTTCAGGTAGCCGAGCATGACGTTCGGGCCCTTGATCCAGAGTTCGCCCGGTCGCGTGCGGCCGTCCTCCCCGATCTCGGTGATCTCTTCGCCGGTCTCCGTGTCGACGAGCTTGCACTGCTGGTTCGGCAGCAGCGTGCCGACGGAGCTGACCGGGATGTCCGTGCGCTCGTAGGGCATCGCGTGCGAGACGGGGCTGAGCTCGCTCATGCCGTAGCCCTGCATCATGCGGGCGTGGATGCGGCGGCCGGCCGCCTCGGCGGTGTCGCCGTCCAGCGGAGCTGCCCCCGAGAAGACGGTGTGCACGCTGGAGATGTCGAAGTCGTCGACCACCGGATGCTTGGCCAGGGCCACCGCGATCGGCGGGGCGATGTAGAGATAGGTGCACTCGAACTTCTGGATGTTCGTCAGGAACTCCACGAGGTCGAATCTCGGCATCGTGACGAGGCTCGCCCGCTGCCGGAGCGCGAGGTTCAGCAGCACGGTCATGCCGTAGATGTGGAAGAAGGGCAGGACGGCGAGCACGCGGTCGTTCGCGGTCAGCTCGATGTTGCTGCGGCACTGCTGCACGTTGGCGACGAGGTTCCGGTGGCTGAGCATCACGCCCTTGGGGATGCCGGTGGTGCCCGAGGAGTACGGCAGCACGGCGACGTGCGTCGCGGGGTCGAAGCTCACCTCGGGCGCGGGGCTCTGCTCCATGAGCAGCTCGCGGAGGTTCGGGTGTCCCTCGGCACTGCCGGAACCGGCCCCGTCGAGCACGATGACCCGGTCGTCCGGGATGCCGCAGGCCTCGGCGGCGGCCGCGGCCCCCTCGAGGAGCGGTGTCACCGTGATGAGCCAGGTCGCCCCGGCATCGCGCAGCTGCTTCTCGATCTCGCCCGCCGTGTAGAGCGAGTTGATCGTCGTCACCGTGGCGCCCGCGCGCAGGATGCCATGGAACACCGTCGCGAACGCAGGGACGTTCGGGCAGAGCAGTCCGAGCACGCTGCCGGGCGCGACACCCCGGGCCGCCAGCGCTCCGGCGAAGGCGTTCACCTGGGCCCGCAGTGCGCCGTAGGTCGTCTCGACCCCCGACGCGGGATCGATGAGGGCCGCACGGCCCAGGTCGTCGTCGGCGAGGGAGCCGAAGAGGTAGTCGTAGATCGAGAGCTCGGGGATCTCGACATCGGGCAGCGGGCTGGTGAACATGGCGTCTCCTTCGACCCGTTCATCCTGTCACCTCGGCGACGCAGTGTCACGGATCGCGACACTGCGTCCGACCGAGGCGCTTCGGGGCCGCTACGCCAGGGCGTGCTCCCGCACCGTCGAGCCCGCGCGGAGGCGCTCGGCGGCGAGTGCCTCCGCGGCCTCGAGCGGCGTGACACCGGCGGAGGCGGCCTCATCGAAGATGCGGCGCACGGTGTCGCCGATCGCGGCCACGCGGCCCATGATCTCGTCGCGGGTGCCCAGCTTCTTCGCTTCGAGGTCGAGGTAGATGACCCCACCGGCGTTCACCACGAAGTCGGGGGCGTACAGGATGCCGCGCGCGGCGAGGCGGTCGGCGCCGGAGTGGTCGGCGAGAGGGTTGTTCGCCGGCCCGCAGACGGCGCGGGCGTCGAGGGCGTCGATGACCTCGTCGGTGAGGATGCCCCCGATGCCGGCGGGCACGAACACGTCGGCGGGAACGAGGTGCTCCTCGCCCGGGGCGATCCAGTCGGCGCCCAGCTGAGCGGCGAGGTCGCGCTTGACGGGGTTCACGTCGGTCACGGTCAGTCGGGCGCCTTCAGCGCTCAGCCGCACGGCCAGACGACTGCCGACCTGGCCCATCCCGGAGATCGTGACCCGGCGACCGCTGACGTCGGGGGAGCCGGTGACCCGCTCGAGGGTCGCGCGCAAGGCCTCGTACACACCCAGGCTCGTGGGGCCGGCGGGCTCGCCCGAGCCGCCGCCGGTCTCGGGGAGGCCGACGACGTGGCTCGTGCGCTCGCTCACGGTGAGCATGTCCTCGGTCGTCGAGCCGACGTCCTCGGCCGTGCGGTAGAGCCCGTGCAGCGACTCGACGGCATCGCCGAGGTCGAGGAAGGCCGCGCGGCGGCGCTCGGCATCCAGCGCCGTTCCCTCGGGCAGTTGGATGACGGACTTTCCGCCTCCTGCGTCCAGCCCCGCGGCGGCGTTCTTGAGCGTCATGGCGGCGGAGAGGCGCAGGGCGTCGCCGAGGGCGTCGCTCCAGTGCGGGTAGGTCCAGAGCCGCGCGCCGCCGAGGGCCGAGCCGAGCACGGAGGAGTGCAGCGCGACGGCGATGAAGAGTCCACTGCGCCGACCGGTCAGGGTCTCTACGCGCTCGTGGCGGAATTCGGGCAGGGGCAGGCTCGCAGACATTGTGGTCCTCGTCGATCAGTCGCCGGGATCTTCGTGGGATCCGGGCGGGTGTGTGCGATCCGCGTCGTTGCGGCATCGCTTCCATTGCACCACTGCTCGGCCGATTGTTCAACGTGGCTCACGCAAAGTGAGCAGAGTGCTCATGCTGCGGCGCTTTGTGTAGCCGTATCAGTGCGGTCGGCGACTGGAGCACCGAACACCGCGCCCTCTCCGCTCTGCCTCGTCGCGCAGCCATCTACCGGGTCGTCGGGAGGCGGAGTACCGTTCGCGCCATGGGGACGCGGCGTCCCCGAGAAGGGGGAAAAGTCATGTTCGAGGATGCACAGGGCGCTGCGGTGATCGCCGCCGCGGATCTGGAGCGAGCCCGCTCGTTCTACGAGGGGGTGCTGGGGTTGACCGCGGAGCAGGTCGACGAGGAGGCAGCGTCGGTGTTCTATCGGCTCGGGGGAGTGCCGGTGATGGTCTATCAGACGAGCTACGCCGGGACGGCGCAGAACACGGTGTTCGCGATCGAGACCGACGACCTCGCGGGTGCCATGGCCGCGCTGAGGGAGAAGGGCGTGACCTTCATGGACTACGACTTCCCCGGCCTCACGACGGTCGACGGCGTCGCCGAGCTGCCCGGGGAGCGGGCCGCCTGGTTCGCGGACAGCGAGGGGAACATCCTCGCGGTGAGCGAGAGGACCTGACCCGCCGCGCCGCGATGCGGCGCGGCGACGATCCGCCCACCGCCAATAGGCTGTGGGCGTGACCGTCGCCCTTCCCGAACGCAGCCGCATCGTCGCCGAACGCCTCGCCGAGGCGGGCATCCCCGGAGAGATCGTCGTGCTTCCGGATGCCGCATCCACCGCCCCCCTCGCGGCCGCCGCGCTCGGGATCGAGGTCGGGGCGATCGCCAACAGCCTCGTCTTCTGGTCTGATGATGAGCCGCTCCTGGTCATGACGAGCGGCGCGCACCGGGTCGACACGGCGGCGCTCGCCGCGCGCCTCGGGCGCGGGGCGCTGAAGCGTGCGACGCCCGAGCAGGTGCGGGAGGCGACGGGCCAGGCGATCGGGGGAGTCGCGCCGACCGGCCATCCGGCGTCTCTGACGACGATCGTCGACCGCGATCTCGCCGCCTTCCCCGAGATCTGGGCGGCCGGGGGGACACCGCACACGGTGTTCCCGATGACGTTCGACGAACTCGTCGCACTCACCAGCGGAACGGTCGAGCAGGTCGACTGACGCTCCAGCGCCGATTCAGCGCACGGCGGCGACCGTGGCCATCGCCCCGGGATACAGCTCGTCGAAGAGGTGGAGCGCCATGTCGCGGAGCACCGCCTGCAGCTCCCGCTCCAGGCGCGCGCCGTCGGTGTCGGTCCGCAGCGACCACAGGCCCGCCAGGCGATCGGCGTTCGCGATGACGGCGTCGACGACGAGGGGGCGCCAGAACGGCGGATACTCGCTCTCCTTCCACTCGCCCCGGCCACGGCCGTAGTGCGCGATCGCGAGGTACCGGAGCAGCGCCGAGGTCACCAGTCCGTCGAGGAATGCGTCCTCCCAGCGCACAACCGAGTCGTTCTTGCCGCGGACGACGTTGACGCCCTGAGCGATGCCGGCGCCGCCCAGCGCGCCGACGATCGCCCCGGCCACCATGCCGGCCCCGAACGTGAGCCCGCCCGCCATCAGGTCGGCGCCGAGCCCGGTCAGAGCGCCGGACACCACACCGCCGAGCGCGCCCGCGCGCCCGGCATCCACCGGCGCCTCGACGCGAACGTCGCTCGCCACGCGCTGCAGCACCTCGCCCACCGCACGGCCCTCGAGGTCGTGGATGGCGATGAGGCTCTCGGTGCTCACGCGCAGATCGGTCTCGAGCCGGGCGGCCAGCGCGCGCTCCCCCTCGCTCCGCGCCTGAGTCCGAGCGACGTTCTGCAGCCCGACGGAGCCGCCGATCCTGGCGGCGAGCGGCTCCGGCGGCAGCACCACGCGGTCGCGGGCCGCCGCCGCGATCGGCAGCGCGAGCACGGTCATCGCCTCGTCGAACTGCGCCATCCGCCGATCGCGCCAGGCATGCAGCAGCCGGGTGAAGGCGACCTTCTTGTCCTCCGGCAGCCCGGCGCCGACGGCGGCGAAGAGGGTGAACTCCTGCACCCAGCACCGGGCGAACGCGTCGCGGGTGAGCACTCCCCGCACGTGCGGGGCGCCGGCGACCGCCGCCCGCCAGCGATCCTCGTCCGACTCTCCGCCGCGCGCGCGGGGAGGCCCGGTCTGATTGAGCAACACGAAGACCGGCTTGCCGATCCACCCGAGCACCTCGAGCTCGGGCTCCAGATAGCCCGAGTCCTCCGGGGCCTCCGCGGCGCTGACGAGGTACAGCACGACGTCGGCCTGCTCCGCCACGTTCCGGACGGCCACCTGGCTGAGCCAGAACGGACGGTCGCGATACCGGTCCCAGACCTGCGAGAGGAACCACCCGATCGGGCTGCCGTTCTGGCCGAGGCGCCGGGCCAGCCGCACGCTGTCTCCGAACCCCGGCGTGTCCCAGAGGGTGAGCAGGTCA
>DASUQB010000454.1:0-2441 GCA_036280835.1 Microbacterium sp.
AGCAGGAACGCGCGCTCCTCGGGCTCGATCTGCCGGCCCTGATCCCAGTGCAGCCACAGCAGCCCGGTGCCACCGCACGGGAGCCGGACAGCAGCGCCCCGTCCGTCTCCTCCTTCGTCGAAGGCGGGGGCGGCGGACACCTCGTCGCGCACGTCGAGGCCGGCCCGCTCGGCACCGAACGCGGCCTTCAGCTCGCTCGTGACGGCGGTCGCGACCGCACGCGGGTCCGTCGCCTCGGCCAGCGAGGCGGTGATGCGCTGGAGGCGCTCCACGCGCTCGCGCGCGGAGCGCTCGCGATCGCGCGCCGCCAGCAGCTCTCGCTCGTAGGACTTGCGCTCCCTGGCGTCGACGATCGTCGTCCGCACGCCCTGCGGCGCGCCGGCCGCGTCGCGGACGAGCACCGAGTTGACGAGCACCGGCAGCCGCTCGCCGCCGGACGCGAGGACGTCCACGGCGATCTCGCGCACCGTGCCCTGCATGCGCAGCAGCGGCGCGTAGTGCGTCTCGTGATAGATCCGGCCACCCACGCTGAGCAGATCCTGGAAGCGCTTGACGCCGACGAGCTCCTCGCGTCGATAGCCCGTCCAGCGCAGGAACGTCTCGTTGACCCTCAGCAGCGTGCCGTCGGGCATGGTCGACAGGTAGCCGCACGGGGCGTTCTCGAACAGCTCCTCCGCGGTGTCGTCGAATGCCGCGGGGCCTTTCTCTGCGAACCGGGTCATCACCGCTCGGTCAGACGAACGCCCGGATCGCTTCGATCGTCTCCTCGGGCGCGCTCAGGTTCGGGCAATGCCCGGTGGCCGCCATCTGCACGAGCGTCGAGCCGGGTATCGCGCGGTGCACGTACTGGCCGACCTGCGCCGGGGCGATCACGTCGTCGCTGCACTGGAGCACGAGCGTGGGGACGCGGACGGTGCCGAGGTCCTCGCGGTTGTCGGACATGAAGGTCACACGGGCGAAGCGCGAGGCGATCTCCGGATCGGTGCGGCAGAAGCTCTCCGTCAGCTCTGCACCGAGCTCGGGCCGGTCGGGGTTGCCCATGATCGCCGGCGCCATGGCGCTCGACCAGCCGAGGAAGTTGCTGTCCAGCGACACCAAGAGCTCTTCGATGTCCTCCGCAGCGAACCCTCCGACGTAGCCGTCGTCGTCGATGTACCGCGGGGACGGGCCGACGAGCACGAGCTTCCCGATCACGTCCGCAGCCTCACGGGCGGCCAGCACGCCGATCATGGCGCTGACCGAGTGCCCGACGAAGATCGCGTCCTCCAGATCGAGCTCGCGGCAGATGTCCAGCACGTCCTCGGCGTAGCCCTCGAGACTCCCGTAGCGCTCGGGATCGTAGGCGGACAGGTCCGAGCCACCCGCCCCGACGTGGTCGAAGAGCACGGTCCGGTACTCGCGCTCGAACGCGGGTGCCACGTACCGCCACATCTGCTGATCGCAACCGAAGCCGTGCGCGAAGATCATCGGCCGTCCGCCCGGATGACCCGCGACGTTGACGTTGTTGCGGCGCAGGACGCCCACCGAGGCCATGGCTAGTCGAGCGGGCGGCGCGGGTCGGTGTGCTCGACGATCTCGGCCTCCGGAGCGCCGGTCTTCTCGACGACGAGATAGCGCTCGTGTCGCTCGACGATCTCCTCCGCCTCGGGGATCTCGTGTCCCTCGACGACCGCGAACCGGCGCGGATTCTGGCGGACGCCCTCGTACTCGGCGCGGGTCAGCTCGATGAGCCGCGTGCAGTTGAGGCGGCCGCACTCGCAGATGAAGGTCAGCGGTTTCGCCGGATCCTGGCCGGCCTGCATCCCCTCGTTGACCTTGCGGAAGGTCGCCTCGTTCATCGCCACCCGCTGCTTGCCTTCGCGTTCCATGGATGACCAGGCTAGTGCCCCGCGCGCCGAGATCCGTGCACCGACGCGCCAGGCGGGTAGCCCCGAGCCGATGGCGATCGCATTCGAGGCCAAGCTGCCCGGCACCCCGCTGGGGGTCCGCATGCTGCGCCAGCGGATGGCCCAGATCGCGGCCGACTGCGGCATGGACCAGGATGCGATCGCCGACGTGCAGCTCGCCGTGAGCGAAGCCGCCACGAACGCCGTCATGCACGCCTACGCCGACGCACCGGGCGAGCTGGCGGTCACCGCCGCCATCCGCGACAGCGAGCTCGAGATCGTCATCGGCGACACCGGTTCCGGGCTCACCGATCGACCCGACAGCCCCGGGATCGGCGTCGGCCTCCCCTTGATCGCGACGGTCGCCGCGCGCCTGAGGATCATCAGCCACGCCGGCGGGACGGAGATCCACATGGCGTTCCCCTGTCCCGGCGCCGGCTAGCCGCGCGGCGGCGGCGAGGGCGAACGTCGCCCCCGGGACGCGGACGTCGCGCACCTCTCGAGCATCGCGATCCTCCTGGCGGGGCTGGCGATCGTCGCGTGGCTCCTCGACCG
>DASUQB010000455.1:0-3521 GCA_036280835.1 Microbacterium sp.
CGCGGCGCTCCTCCGGCCGCTTCCGGGATCGGACCGAAACGGGGCTTGACGTCATACCGCCCATGCTATTGAATGTGTGACCAATAGTCCATTGGGCGTATGACCAATAACGGTATGACCGAAAGCGAAGATGCTCGGTCCGAGAGGAACCCCATGTCCCACACCCAGGCCCACGATCCCACCTTCGTGGACGCGGCCGCCCGCCCGGAGACGCGGGGCATCGAACTCATCGACGATGCCGAGCGGCACGGCCGAGCCCGCGACCTGTTCTTCATCTGGGCCGCGCCGAACGTCAGCATCCTGAATCTGACGATCGGGGCGACACTGATCCTCCTCGGCCTCGAGGTGTGGCAGGCGATCGCGGTGATCGTCGCCGCCTCGGTGCTCTGGGTCTTCCCCGGGGTCATCGCCGCGAGCGGCCCGGCCGCCGGCACGTCGGGCTCGGTCGTGACGCGGGCGATGTACGGCATCTTCGGCAACCGGTTCTTCGTCGCGTTCGTCGGATGGTTCATCGGCGCCGTGTTCCTGTCGCTGACCTGGCTCGCGTCGTCCTTCCTCGGCGCGGACCTGCTCCGACGGGTGGGCATCGATGACCCGCTGTGGGTGCCCATCGGCGTGACGCTCGTCGTATCGGCGGTCACGATCCTCGTCGCGATCTACGGGCACGGGCTGATCCTCAAGCTCTACCCGGCGATGGCCGCCGCGCTGTTCGTCATCTTCCTCGTCGTCGCGGCGTTCATCCTCCCCACGGTCGACTGGCAGTACGCCGCCCCCGTCCCGCTGGAGGGCGTCGCGCTGTGGTCGTCCATCTCCATCGGGTTCACGATCCTCGCCTCGACGCCACTGTCGTTCATCAACAGCCCCGACATCGCCCGCTACCTGCCCCGCTCCACGAAGCCCCGGGACATCGCCACCGCGACCGCGCTCGGCGGAGCGGTTCCGTTCATCGTGTTCACGACGGTCGGGGTGCTGCTGGCGACCGGGGTCGGACCGGCCGCATTCGATGCCGGCATCGACGTCGCCCTGCTCGACCTGCTCCCCGTCTGGGTGGGGCCGGTGCTGGTGATCGGTGTCGTCATCAACACCATCGCGCTGAACGCCATGACCGCCTACACCTCCAGCATGGCGCTGCAGGCCATCGGGTTCCGGCTGCGCCGCATCCCCGCGACGATCATCGTCGGCGCGGTCGGCACCGCCCTCACGATCTACCTCGTGCTGGCGTCGAGCCTGCTCGAGGCGGCGAACCTGATGCTGCAGTTCCTCGTCATCGTGTCGGGGCCGGCCATGGCGATCTTCGTGGTCGATGTCATCCTGCGGCGCTACGCGTACGACGGCGTCGAGCTCTTCGACGACCGGCCGGGCGCCCGCTACTGGTACTCCGGCGGATGGAGCGTCCCCGGCATCGCCGCCCTCCTGCTCGGCGGCCTGGCCACCGCGCTGTGCCTGGCCACGGACGTGTGGGCGGGGCCGATCGCCGAGGCGACGGGGTACATCGACCTGTCGGTGCCGGTGGGGATGCTCGTGGCGGCCCTCGCCTACGCCGGCCTGCAGCGCACGCCGCTGGGGAAGGACGGCCGCCCGTGAGCACCCGCTATGTGAACGGCCGCGTCTTCACGGCCCATCCCGACCCCGCCCGCGCCTGGGCCGAGGCCTTCGCAATCGACGGGGACACGATCAGCTACGTGGGCGCGGCCGACGGTGCGCCCGCGTGCGAGCGCACCGTCGACCTCGCGGGCCGGCTCGTCCTGCCCGGGTTCACGGATGCCCACACCCACCTGCTGATGACGGGCGCGGCGCTCGGGCAGGTGCACCTCACCGACGCCCGCACGCTCGATGAGATCCAGCGGATCCTGCGCGAGGCCCGGGCGGCGGATCCCGGCGCGAAAGTGCTCAGGGGACGGGGCTGGCTCTTCGACTCCGTGCCGGGAGGGGCGCCGACCGCGGCCATGATCGATGCCGCCGTCGCGGACGTCCCCGTCTACCTCGACGCCAACGACTACCACTCCTGCTGGGTCAACACGCGGGCCCTGGCCGAGCTCGGCATCACGCGTGACACGCCGGACCCGCTGGGCGGGGAGATCGTGCGGGATGCCGCCGGCGAGCCGACCGGGCTGCTTCTGGAGACGGCGGCGACCCGGTACGCGTGGGCGCACCGCGATGCGACGACCTCCGATGCGGATCGCGACGCGGACGTCGAGCGGGTCATCGACGCCTACCTCTCCACGGGGGTGACGGGTGCCGTCGACATGGCCTTCGACGAGTGGGGGCTCGCCGCCTTCGAGCGGGCGCAGGACCGCCGCGACGGCGAGCTGCCGATCCGCGTCGCGGCGCACTGGATCATCAACAACACCGGCGACGATGCGGCGAACATCGCGCAGGTGCGGCGCGCCGCCGAGCTGGCCGACGGCGCGTCGACGCCGTGGCTGCGCGTCATCGGCATCAAGCTCATCCTCGACGGCGTGATCGATGCGTGCACGGCGGCGATGCGGCACCCGTACGCCGACGGCTCCAATGCCGCACCCATCTGGCCCCTCGAGCAGCTGCGCCCGGTCGTCGAGGCGGCGGATGCGGCGGGGCTCCAGATCGCGATGCACGCGATCGGCGACTACGCCAGCGAGATCGCCCTCGACGCGATCGAGCACGCGATCGCCCGGAACGGGGAGCGGGCGCGCCGTCACCGCATCGAGCACCTCGAGTACGCCGCCCCGGGAACGGCCGAGCGGATGGCGCGGCTCGGGGTGACGGCATCCATGCAGCCCGTGCACGCCGATCCGGCGATCTTCGACAACTGGGCCGCGCAGCTCGGGGACGAGCGGGTCGACCGCGCCTTCCCGTGGCCCGAGTACGAGGCCGCGGGTGCGCTGCTGGCGTTCTCGACCGACGCGCCGACGGCGCCGCACCACGCCCTGGCGAACATGTACATCGCGACGACGCGGGCGTCGGCACTGGATCGCTCGGTGCCCGCACGGCATCCTCAGTACGCGCTGCCGCTGGAGCGGGCCATCGGGCACGCGACGAGGGACGCCGCCGCCTCGATCGGCGACGGCGAGTGGCGCGGGCGCATCGCGCCGGGATTCGCCGCCGACGTGATCATGCTCGACGTCGACCCCTTCACCGACGGATCCGCATCGCTGCTCGAGGCGCGCGTCGTGCAGACCGTCGTCGCCGGCCGCGTGCGCTTCGCCGCGAAGGAGGAGGGATGACGCGGTCCTGACCTTCGGCCCGTGCACGGCCGTTTCCGCGTCGGTGCACGCGGGTACCCTGCAGGCATCGGAATCGGCAGGAGGACGTCATGAGCAACCCACCGCACACCTACCCGCACGGGGTCCTGTGCTGGATCGACATAGAAAAGGCCGATCCGGATGCCGCGGCCGAGTTCTACGGCGCGCTGCTGAAATGGGACTTCCACGCCGCGACCCCGCCCGACGCCCCGGCCGCCTACCTGATCGCGACCCTCGGTGGCGAGGACGCCGCCGCCATCGGGGGAGGGGACGACGGCGAGTGGACGAGCTACATCGCCG
>DASUQB010000456.1:0-6801 GCA_036280835.1 Microbacterium sp.
TTCCGCCCCGCCGCATCCGCGCCCGTCACGACAGGCTCTCGGCCACGAGCGCGGGTGCCTCGGGCGGCTTGGCCGCCAGCATCCGCTCCAGGGCCAGGCGGGCCGGCTCGGCCACGTCGGCCGGAACGGCGACGCGATTGAGCACCTCGCCGGCGACGAGCCCCTCGAGCACCCAGGCCAGGTAGCCGGGGTGGATCCGGTACATCGTCGAGCACGGGCAGACCACCGGGTCGAGGCAGAAGATCGTGTGCTGCGGGTTGTCGGCGGCCAGGCGCTGCACGAGGTTCACCTCGGTGCCGATCGCGAACGTCGTGGGCTCGGTCGCCGCCTCGATCGCCTTGCGGATGTAATCCGTCGACCCGGCCTCGTCCGCGGCATCCACCACCGGCATCGGGCACTCCGGGTGCACGATGACGCGCACGCCGGGGAACTCCGCGCGCGCCTTCTCGATCTGGTCGACGGTGAAGCGGCGGTGCACCGAGCAGAACCCGTGCCAGAGGATGACCCGGCTCTCCTCCACGGCGGCGAGATCGTTGCCGCCGAGCGGCTTGTTCGGGTTCCACATCGGCATCTGCTCGAGGGGCACGCCCATCGCCTTCGCCGTGTTGCGGCCGAGGTGCTGGTCGGGGAAGAAGAGCACGCGCTCGCCTCGCTGGAACGCCCACTCGAGCACGGTCTTGGCGTTCGAGGAGGTGCACACGATGCCGCCGTGGCGTCCGCAGAAGCCCTTGAGGTCGGCCGCGGAGTTCATGTACGTCACCGGGATGATCGGCACCCGGCCGTCGGGGCCCGGCTGATCCAGCGGCCCGAAGACCTCCTCGAGCTGCTCCCAGCACTCCTCGACCTGGTCGATGTTGGCCATGTCGGCCATCGAGCAGCCGGCCGCGAGGTTGGGCAGGATGACCGACTGCTCGGGCGTGGAGAGCAGGTCGGCGGTCTCGGCCATGAAGTGCACTCCGCAGAACACGATGGCCTCGGCATCCGAGCGCGCCTTCGCAGCGTTCGCGAGCTGGAACGAGTCGCCCACGTAGTCCGCGTGGCGCACCACTTCCTCGCGCTGGTAGAAGTGGCCGAGGATCACGACGCGGTCGCCCAGGGTCGCCTTGGCGGCGCGGATGCGGGCATCGAGGTCTTCCTCCGAGGCGTCGCGGTACTCGACCGGCAGCTCGCCCTGGCGGGGCGAACCGGTCGGGATCACGTCGCCCATCGATGCGCCCGGCCCGTAGCCGGGGCGCGTGTCGAAGTTCCACGGCCCCGCGGCCAGGTCGGTGTTGCAGGTCTCGGCGTTCGACCGGCCCGTCGTGATGAGGCGCAGCGCGTGGTCGACGGAGGGGTCGACGAGCGTCGGTGGGTGCAGGGTCATTTCGTGCTCGATCCGGTCAGGGGCCCGCGGTCGGCGAGCTCGACGTCCTGGTTGTAGCGGTAGAGGCGGGCGGGCCGGTGGCTGCCCGTGCGGAAGTGCTCGGTAGGGATGAGGGTGCCGGAGTTCTCCGCCTGGCGGCGGAAGTTCGCCGGGTCCAGGCGCCGGCCGAGGATGGACTCGTAGACCTCGCGCAGCTCGGCGAGGGTGAACTCGTCGGCCAGCAGCCCGTGCGCGATGCGGCTGTAGCCCACCTTGTTGCGCAGGCGCCACAGCGCGTAGTCGACGATCGCGTTGTGGTCGAAGGCGAGGCGGGGGAGGGATGCCGCATCGAACCATTCGACGTTCTCGTGCTCCGGGGCGGCGGCCATCTCATCCGGTCGGATCAGCGCCCAGTAGACGATGGAGACGACCCGGGTGGGGGAGCGGTCGATGTCGCCGAAGGCGTACAGCTGCTCGAGATAGCTCGGCGCCAGTGCGGTCGTCTCGCGCAGGGTGCGGGAGGCCGCGGCATCCAGGCCCTCCGCGGCGTCGAGCCATCCGCCAGGGAGCGCCCACATGCCCTGGAAGGGGTCCCGCGTGCGGCGGACGAGGGGAAGCACGACGGCCGCGCCCTCGGAGCAGGGGCGCAGGCTGAAGATCACGGTCGACACGGCGACGCGCGTGACGTCGTCCTCGCTCGCCGCGGGCTGCGATGCGTCCAGGAGACTGGTTCTTGTCATGGTGACCCTAACTCGTGCCACCATCTTATAGTCACCATGACATGAAGTGCAAACCGCCCGCCGCGGTTCAATCCTTCTCACAGGTCGCCCGCCTAGGATCGCGGGGACCGGGAGGGAGCCGCGATGACCGCCATCGACATCGTCGTGATCGCGATCCTGGTCATCGCCGTCATCATCGGCGCGACGCGCGGGCTCCTCGCCAGCGTCGGATCGCTCGTCGGCCTGGCCGCCGGCGGCCTCGCGGCCTTCTGGGTGATCCCGCTGGTCAACGCCGCCATTCCGGATGCCGCGTGGCGGGGCGCGGCCGTGCTCGCGGTCGCCGTGGGCCTGCTCGTCGCCGGCTCGGCCATCGGCTCCGGCATCGGCATGGCGCTGCGGCGCGGCGTCGACCGGACGAAGCTGCGCGGTCTGGAGCGCGTGCTCGGGGCCGCGGTGAGCGTCACCGTCGCGGCGCTCGCGGTCTCGCTCGCCGGGCAGAGCCTGGCGGCCACGGGTATGCCGTACGTCGCGTCGGCCGTCTCGTCCTCGCGCATCCTGACGGCGATCGAAGAGCTCACGCCGCGCCCCCTGGCCGCCACGATGGCCCAGCTGCGCGGAGCGGCCGAGGAGGGCATCCCGCGCCTCGGTCAGCTTCTCGCGCCGCAGCTCGCGCCCCGCATCCCGGACGTCGCACTCGATGATCCGGCTCTGACCGCCGCCGCGCAGTCGGTCGCGCGCGTCTCCGGCGTCGCCTTCGCCTGCGGCATCACGGCGAGCGGATCGGGCTTCGTCGTGGCGCCCGGCCGCGTGATGACGAACGCCCACGTCGTCGCCGGCGTCGACCGACCCGTCGTGGAGCTGCCCGGGAGAGAGGCCCGCGAGGGGCGCGTCGTGTACTTCGACCCGGTGGATGACATCGCGATCGTTGCCGTGGACGGGCTCGACGCCGCGCCGCTCGCTCTGGTGCCGACACTGGGCGTCGGCTCCGATGCCGTCGTGCAGGGATACCCCTACGGCGGGCCGTTCACGGTGGGCGCCGCCCGCGTGCTGTCGGTCGGGTCGGCCGACGTCCCCGACATCTACGACGAGTCGACGGCTCCGCGCGAGGTCTACGCGCTCGCCGCCCAGGTGCGACCGGGCAACTCGGGCGGTCCGCTGCTCGCGACGACGGGCGAGGTCGCAGGACTCGTGTTCGCGCGCGCCGACGGGAACGATGACCTGGGCTATGCCATGACGCCGGCCGAGCTCGCGCCGGTCGTCGAGCGTCTTCCCGGGATGGATGCCGCGGTGGCGTCCGGCTCGTGCCGCGGCTGAAGCCGCGGAGGAGGGGCTGCTGCTCGCATTCCGGCCCGCGCCCGATATGCTGGCCAGGCAACTGAAGACAGGCCGCATGACCCTCGCGGGAGAGCCCCGGAACGCATCACCCCCGGGCACCGAAGGAGCAAGCCTCCCCGCCAATCTCTCAGGTCCGCGTACCGCGCGGGTCCGGCCACTCTGAAAAGCGGTCCTTGTGGACCCGCCGACGGTGAAAGCCGCAGCATCCGGATCGATGAATGGATGCCGCGGTGAAGCTCTCAGGCCCATGACAGAGGGGGAGTTCGCCGGCGTCAGACGACGCCAGCCCGGACGAGCACCGGAGAACTCATGACAGACCCCGCAGTCCCACCCCGCCACACCCCGCTTCGGGAGACCCACGAAGCCCTCGGCGCTTCGTTCACCGACTTCGGCGGATGGCTCATGCCGGTGCGCTACACGTCGGACCTCGCCGAGCACCACGCGGTGCGCACCGCCGCCGGCATCTTCGACATCTCGCACATGGCGGAGTTCCTCGTCGAGGGTCGCGAGGCCGCCGTGTTCCTGGACTATGCGCTTGCCGGGCGCATCTCGACGATGCCCGTGTGGAAGGCCAAGTACAGCCTGCTGCTCGAGCGGTCGGGCGGGATCATCGACGACCTGGTGGTCTATCGCCTCGCCGATGAGCGGTTCTTCGTCGTCGCCAACGCCGGCAACCACGACCCGGTCGCGACGGCGCTGGCCGAGCGCGTCTCGGGCTTCGAGGCGACGGTGGTCGACGCGAGCGAGGACTACGCGCTGATCGCCGTGCAGGGTCCGATCGCCCGCTCCGTGCTGGAGGCGACCCCCGGCATCACCGATCTCGGGCGGCCGCTCGACGAGCTGCCCTACTACGCCGCCACCGATGCGCTCTTCGGGGGAGCGCCCCTGCTGGTCGCCCGCACCGGCTACACCGGGGAGGACGGCTTCGAACTGTACATCGCCGCGTCCGAAGCCCCGCGGCTGTGGGACGCGCTGCTGGCCGCCGGGTCGCCCCTGGGCCTCGTGCCCGCCGGCCTCGCGGCGCGCGACACGCTGCGCCTCGAGGCGGGCATGCCGCTGTACGGCCACGAGCTGTCCCTGGGCATCGTCCCGGCGCAGGCCGGGCTCGGCCGGGTCGTCGCCGCGGACAAGAACGAGTTCGTGGGGCGCGACGGCGTGCTCGCGGATCCTCCCGCCGACGCCCCGGTGCTGGTGGGCCTCGTCTCCGAGGGCAAACGCGCCGGACGTGCGGGATACGGCGTCCACCTCGGCGATGACCGCGTGGGCGAGATCACGAGCGGCGCGCTCAGCCCGACCCTGCAGCCTCCGATCGCCATGGCCTTCGTCGCGCCCGCCGTGGCGGCGGAGGGCACCGTCCTGACCATCGACGTACGCGGAACGCGAATCCCCGCGACCGTGACCGCCCTGCCCTTCTACCGGAGGAAGAAATGACCGACCTCAACGCCCTCAAGTACACCTCCGAGCACGAGTGGATCGCGATCGACGGTGACGTCGCCACCGTCGGCATCACCGACTTCGCCGCCGACAAGCTCGGAGACGTGGTCTTCGTCGAGCTGCCCGCCGTCGACTCCGGCGTGAGCGCCGGCCAGGTCGTCGGCGAGATCGAGTCGACGAAGTCGGTCGGCGAGCTCTACGCCCCGCTGACGGGCGACGTCGTCGAGGCCAACGAGGCGGTCGTCGATGACCCCTCCCTGGTCAACTCCGACCCGTACGGCGAGGGATGGCTCGTGAAGATCCGCCTCGACTCGTCGGCCCCGGCCGAGCTGCTCGACCGCGAGGCGTACGTCGCGCTCACGGGCGGCGCCGAATGACGGACACGGCGCCCGAGGCGCTCGAGGGGTTCGCGGCGCGGCACATCGGCACGGACGCCGCCGCGCAGCGGACGATGCTCGATGTGCTCGGCTACGACAGCGTCGACGCCCTCGTGGAGCGGGCGGTCCCGGCATCCATACACGTTCAGCCCCGCACGACGTCCGACATCCCGGCGGCGGCGACCGAGGCCGAGGCCCTCGCCGAGCTGCGCGAGCTCGCGTCGCAGAACCGCACCGCCCGCCCCATGATCGGGCTCGGCTACTACGACACCTTCACGCCGTCGGTCATCGCGCGGAACGTCCTGGAGAACCCATCCTGGTACACCGCCTACACGCCGTACCAGCCCGAGATCTCGCAGGGCCGGCTCGAGGCGCTCATCAACTTCCAGACGATGGTCACCGACCTCACCGGTCTCGCCACCGCGAACGCGTCGATGCTCGACGAGTCGACGGCCGTCGTCGAGGGGATGCTCGTCGCCCGGCGGGCATCCAAGTCGGCATCGAACGTCTTCGCGGTCGACGCCGATGCGTTCCCGCAGACCAAGGCGCTGCTGCGCTCCCGCGCCGACGCCGTCGGCATCGAGCTCGTCGAGGTCGACTTCGCCCACGGCGGCACGCTGCCCGACGCGCTCTTCGGGGCGTTCGTGCAGTACCCCGGCGCGACCGGCCGCGTGTGGGACCCGTCCGGGGTCATCGACGCGACGCACGTCGCGGGCGGCCTCGCGGTCGTCGCGGCCGACCTGCTCGCGCTCACGCTCCTGACTTCGCCCGGGTCGCTCGGCGCCGATGTCGCCGTCGGCACGACCCAGCGCTTCGGGGTGCCTCTCGGCTTCGGCGGCCCGCACGCCGGCTACATGGCCGTGCGCCAGGGACTCGAGCGCCAGCTGCCGGGTCGCCTCGTGGGGGTCTCCCAGGATGCCGCGGGCCACCCCGCCTACCGGCTCTCGCTGCAGACCCGCGAGCAGCACATCCGCCGCGAGAAGGCGACGTCCAACATCTGCACCGCACAGGTGCTTCTTGCGGTGATGGCCGCGATGTACGCCGTCTACCACGGGCCCTCGGGCCTCCGCGGGATCGCCGAGGACGTCTCCCGCAAGGCGGAGGCCCTCGCGGACCGCCTGCGCTCCTACGGGCTCTCTCTGGTCTCGGACTCGTTCTTCGACACACTCCGCGTCGTCACCCCCGGCCCGTCGGAGCGCGTGGTCGAGCGAGCGCGCTCCCGCGGCTACCAGCTCTTCCACGCGGATGACGCGACCGTCGGCGTCGCGGTCGATGAGACCACCACGGCCGACGACCTCGCCGCGATCGCCTGGGCGTTCGGCCTTCCGGCGGCCGACGAGCACGATGCCCGGGACGTGCCGTTCGCTTCGTTCCAGCCGCTGGCCGGGGTCGCGCCGGCGCTGGCCCGCGATGACGAGTACCTCACTCATCCGGTCTTCAACACCCACCGCAGCGAGACCGCCATGATGCGCTACCTCAAGACGCTCGCGGACCGCGACTACGCCCTCGACCGCGGCATGATCCCTCTCGGCTCCTGCACGATGAAGCTCAACGCGGCGACCGAGATGGCGGCCGTCTCGTGGCCCGAGTTCTC
>DASUQB010000457.1:0-2225 GCA_036280835.1 Microbacterium sp.
CGGTGTTCCAGAGCCGGTTCATCCAGGAGGCTCGGGCGGCCGCGCGCCTCGCCGACCCGAACGTCGTGACCGTCTTCGATCAGGGCCAGGACGGCGACATGGCGTACCTGGTCATGGAGTACCTGCCGGGCATCACCCTGCGCGAGCTGATGCGCGAGCAGCGCCGGCTCACGATCACGCAGACGATCACGATCATGGATGCCGTGCTCTCCGGTCTCGCGGCGGCGCACCGCGCCGGGATCGTGCACCGCGACGTCAAGCCCGAGAACGTCCTCCTCGCCGAGGACGGCCGCATCAAGATCGGCGACTTCGGGCTCGCCCGCGCCACCACGGCCAACACGGCGACCGGTCAGCAGCTGCTCGGGACGATCGCGTACCTCGCCCCGGAGCTCGTCACCCGCGGCACCGCCGACGCCCGCAGCGACATCTACGCCCTCGGCATCATGCTCTACGAGATGCTCGTCGGCGAGCAGCCGTACAAGGGCGAGCAGCCCATGCAGATCGCGTACCAGCACGCGACGGACTCGGTGCCGCGGCCGAGCGTCAAGAATCCCTCGGTGCCCGAGCCGCTCGACGAGCTCGTGCTGTGGGCGACCGAGAAGTCCCCGGACGAGCGCCCCAACGACGCGCAGCAGATGCTCGACCGGCTGCGCGAGATCGAGCGCGAGCTCGGGGTGACGCCGATCGTGTCCCGGACGGCTGCGACCGCGGCCATCCCGACGCTCGAGGACGGCGCATCCGGGGAGCTGACGAAGGTGCTTCCCTCGAGCGTCACCGGTCCCGCGGCCATCATCGGCGACGCGGACAACGCCACGCTGCTGCGCCGGCGCACCCAGAAGCGCAGCCGTCGCGGCGGATGGCTCGTCGCGATCGTGCTGCTGCTGGCCGCGCTCGCCGCGGGCATCGGCTGGTGGCTGGGGTCGGGCCCCGGGTCGCTCGTGGCGGTGCCGGATGTCTCGAACATCGGCTTCGCGGACGCGCAGCAGGTCCTGGCCGACGAGTCGCTCGTCGCCGTCCAGCAGGACGTGTACGACATCGACGTCGCGCCCGGTCTCGTCGTCGGCACGGATCCGCCGGCGGGATCCCGCCTGGACAAGAACGCGACGGTCACTGTCCTCGTCTCCCAGGGTCCGCAGCCCCACGACGTGGAGGCCCTGTCGGGGAGGCAGGCGGCCGATGCGCGCGGCGTGCTCCAGGGATTGAACCTCACGGTGGCGGATCCGGATCAGGAGTTCTTCACGGATGCCGAGGCGGGCACGGTCATCGGAGTCTCGGTCGCGCCGCGGGCGGGAGGCGACGCCGTGGACTGCACGCAGGGATGCACGGCGCTCGAGGGCGACACGGCGACCCTGTCGGTCTCGGTCGGCCCCGTCCCCGATGTGTTCGGCGAGACCGTCGATTCGGCGACCGCGATCCTCGCGGAGAAGAACCTCTCGGTGAGCGGGACGTACGAGGAGTTCCGCGACGACGTCGAGGCCGGCCTCGTCGTCTACATCGCGGACCGCGAGGGCGGCGGGGACTGGCGCCCCGGCGACAGCGTCACGCTCGCGGTCTCGAAGGGGCCCGAGCCGATCGAGGTCCCGAACGTCGTCGGGCTCACCCGCGACGAGGCCAAGGCCCGCATCACCGACGCCGGCTTCGCGTTCGAGTACAACACCCTCTGGGACGTCATCCTCGACGCCGCGACCCAGGTCGAGGCGCAGGACCCCGAGGGCGGCGAGTTCGCCGAACGCGGCAGCACGATCTCCCTCCGCATCACCGGCTCCTTCTGACCTCCCGCCGCGGCTGCGCGAGGGTCACTGCGCGAGACTTCACATATGCACCTTCGGAGGCCACCGGAAGGTGCATCCGTGAAGTCTCGCGCAGAGCTTGGCCGGCTCAGCGAGATAGAGCTCGGCGGATGCGGCGCGCCAGGGCACGGCAGTCGGGCTCGAGGTCGTCCGCGCCGACCGCAATGACCCGGTATCCGGCGTCCTCGAAGAGCTGGACGCGCGTCAGATCTTTCAGCCAGCGCTGACGGGACACGCGATGCTCGTCTCCCTGGTACTCCAGCAACAGTCGCGCGTGCGGATAGCCGAGATCGGAATGCCGCACCCCCTCGGCCGTCACCACCGGCACCTGGATCGCGGGCTCCGGCAGACCAGCTTCCATGAGCCCGATGCGCAGGAGCGACTCCTTGGGCGAATCCACCCCGGGTCGCACGCGCTCCAGCGCCCACGACAGAG
>DASUQB010000458.1:0-3722 GCA_036280835.1 Microbacterium sp.
CTCTACGCGCTGTCGACTCCCGGAGACGCCGTGGTCTTCGTGCCCCCGACCGGCGTGTTCGTCACGGAGGCGACCGGCTCGCTCTTCGTTCTCCGTGCCGAGGCGACCACCGGCGATGTGCGGCTCACCGTGCCGTTCGTCCCCGGCGGAGAGGACGAGAGCCTGGTCGTGCTGACGGACGGCGACACGATCGACGGGCTCGTCACGATCACCGAGGGCCGCATCGTCGCCGGGGACGATGTGACGCTCCTCGTCGGGCAGGACGTCATCGCACCGCAGCTCACCGTCATCGCGGGCGACACCGTCACGATCCGCGCGTCCTTCGGCAAGACGCTCCCGGCACAGGGCGGCTCGCTGCTCTACTTCGGCGGCGAGGTCACCGGTCACGCGACGCGGATCTTCGGCGGGATGTCGGATGACAGCTTCTTCTTCGACGAGACGCTCCTCGGCGGGCACACGCTCGTATACGGGAGCGGCTCCGACAAGCCGGGCGACGTCGACGGCGACGACGAATTCTTCGTCTCGCGGCTGCAGACGATGACCGGCACGCACATCGCCGCACTGGGCGACGACTTCGCCGGCACCGAGGTGCGCGACGCGCTGGTTCTCTTCGGGCAGGACGGCGACAACACCTTCACCATCCAGACGTGGGGCGGCGAAGACGCCGTCGGTCACGACTACCTCGTCATCGTGCGGGGCGGCGGGGCGCGGCAGGGTCTCAACACGCTCACGATCGACGGCACGGATGCGGCGGACATCTTCCTGTTCCGGGCGCTCGCCGCGATCGCGGAGCACCCCGACGCCCGGCGCCCGGCGATCGTGGCGCAGGTCAACCTCGCGGCGCTCACCGTGGAGCGGGTGGCGTACGACGAGGGCATCAACTCGCGCCTCGTGGTGAACGGCGGCGACGGCGACGACCGGTTCGTCTTCGACGACAACGGCGCGGTGACCACGGTCTACGGCGGCGACGGCGACGACACCTTCGTCGTCGGCCAGTTCTTCGCCACGCCGCGCATCGAGCCGAACGTGCAGCCCGGCTACGGCTTCCAGACGGTCGAGACCGAGTTCGGCCACGCCAGCATCGGCATCAGCTTCCCGACGGTGCTCTACGGCGGCGACGGCGACGACACGTTCCTCATCAACGGGCACGGCGCCGAGCTGCGCGTCGAGGCGAACACCGGCGCCGACGTGTTCCGCATCCTCGCCGCGCGCCTCATCGACGGCGTCACGCTGCGGCAGAACGGCTTCCTCTCCCTCGACGGCGGGGCGGATGTCTCGCTCCTGACGATCGCGACGGCCGGCCTCGCATCCGACATCGTGCTCGCCGGCGTGCTCGTGAAGACCGCGATCGGCGCGGGCCTGAACGCCAAGCTCTACAAGATCGGCATCCCGACCATCGTCGCGGGCCCCGTGCCCGCCGTCGTGCCGTTCGGATTCCTCGACGACGAGGCGGTGCCGCCCGTGCCGCTCGTCATCCCGCCCGTCCCGCCCTCCGCGGGTGCCGGGCAGATCATCATCGAGGAGTCGGGCGGTGCAACGACGCTCAACAAGCTCGCCGGCAAGCTCACCGACAGCTACACGATCCGCCTGGCGACACCGCCGACCGCGCGCGTGTACATCACCATCTCCGCGGCCTACGCCGGCGGCATCCCGTACGCGCAGATCTCGGTCGACGGGGGCGTCACCTTCCACGACCAGGTCATCCTCGTCTTCGAGGCCGGCGAGGTCGGCCCTGTCACCGTGATCGTGCGGCTCGACCCCACGGCCGGCGACCACCCGTTCGCGCTCCTCGCTCTCACCCCGACGGCGCAGCCGGGACCCGGCCGCATCGTCGAGACGGTGAGCCACAACGTCTCGAGCGATGACCCCCTGTACGACCACGCCGAGGCGCGGAACGTCTATATCAACGCCGATGTCGAGGCCGACGAGCCGGTCGATCCCGTCGATCCCGTCGACCCGGTCGATCCGGTGGAGCCGCAGGAGCCGCAGAAGCCGGCGGGCACCGCGGGCGGGGCGGATGCCGCGGAAGACCGCGACCTCGCGGCCACCGGCTCGGGCGACCTGACGACCTGGACGGCGCTGGCGCTCCTGCTCCTCGCCCTCGGAGTCGCGCTGTCGGTCGCCGGGCGCCGCCGCCGGGTCTGAGGCCGACTGCGGGCGTCCCTCGGTGGATCATCCCGCGGTGCCCTCGGGGAGATTGCGCGCACGGTTCCGACCCGTCCCCTTCGCCCCATGGTTAGGGTGATTCCATGCCGCTCGAAGGAACGTACCTGCCCAGCACATCCGACTGGGCCCGCAAGCAGGCCGAGGTCTTCGAGGCCACCGACGGGGAGAAGGCCAACACCCTCCGCGGTGTGCCGATCATCGTGCTGACCACCGTGGGCGCGAAGACCGGCGGCCTGCGCAAGACCGCGCTGATGCGCGTCGAGCACGACGGCCGCTACGCCGTGGTGGCTTCGCGAGGCGGCGCGCCGGAGGCGCCGCAGTGGTACTGGAACCTGCGCAAGAACCCGCACGTCGAGCTGCAGGACGGCGACGACAAGCGCGACTACGTGGCGCGCGAGCTGTCGGGCGACGAGCGCGCCGAATGGTGGGCGCGCGCCGTCGCCGTCTGGCCGGACTACGACGTGTACCAGACGAAGACCGAGCGCCTCATCGCGGTCTTCGTACTCGAGCCCGTCGACGGCTGACCTCCTCGTCGCGCCGCCGGAGAGCGACGCCGCGACGCCGTGGAGCGGTGTCGCGAACCGCTCTCTCAGGGGCCCGGCGGTAAGGTCGATCAGGCATGGATCGCCTTCTTGTCGCCCTTCTCTCCGCCTTCGACGCCCTCATCGCCGCCGCCGTCGGCCTTGCCGTTGTGCTCGCTCCTCTCACCCTCGTGTGGGTCATCGCCCTCGGCGGGAGCGCCGATTGGTCGGCCCTGTGGCCCGCCAGCGGGTCGGTCTGGCAGCTGGGCAACCTGGTGCCGCTCGCCATCACACTCGATGATCTCTACGTCGCCGAGGCGGGAATCGACGTGGATGCGGCGGCATTCACCCTCTCGCTGGCTCCGCTCGCCTTCGCCGCGTTCACCGCCGTCTTCGCCGCACGCTCCGGCGCCCGCGCCGCGGGGGCAGGGGCCTGGATCACGGGCGTGGTCTCGGGCGCTCTCGTCTTCGGGGCGATCGCGACCGCGGTGGCGCTCACGACGGCGAACCCCATCGCCCGGCCGACCCTCTGGCAGGCGGTCCTGCTGCCCGTCGCGCTCTACGGCGTCTCCGCGCTCTGCGGGGCGATCGCGGTGGCGTGGCGCTCGGGCGACGACGGCGTGATCGACGCCCTCCGGCGGCGACTCGACCCCCTCCCGGACGGATGGGGAGAGGTTCCGGGCCTGATCGCCCGCGGCACCGCGATCGCCGTCGCCGCGCTCGTGGCCGCGGCATCCGTCACGGTCGCCGTCGCCGTGCTCCTCCGCGGCGGCGAGGTGATCGCGTTGTATGAATCGACCCACCTCGATGCGCTCGGAGCCACGGTCGTGACCCTGGGCCAGCTCGCGTACCTGCCGACCCTCGTCGTATGGGCTCTCTCGTGGCTGGCGGGCCCGGGCTTCGCCCTCGGCGTCGGCACCGCGGTGTCACCCGCCGGAACGCAGCTCGGCGTACTGCCCGGCATCCCGGCACTCGGGCTGATCCCGGAGCAGGGCTCCGAGTGGCTGCTGCTGGCGCTGCTCGTGCCCGTCGCCG
>DASUQB010000459.1:0-15133 GCA_036280835.1 Microbacterium sp.
CGAGCACCTCGAAGCGCTCGCGCTCGACCTCGAGCGCCGCGTGACCGCTCGTGAGGCGCCGTTCGACGCGGGCACCGCCGAGCACTGGTTCTCCGTGCTCGCCGCCCTGCCGGAGCCTTGACGGGGATCCGCCCGAGCCCCCGGCTTGCCGGCGCGGAGCCGTGACCGGGCTCCGCCCCGACTCCCCGGCTCGCTGCCGCGCGCCTAGAATCGACGAGTGACCCCGCCCGAGCCCTCCGAGCCGAACCGCGCCGATCTCGGCAAGGATCCGGCGCGCGTGAGCGGCATGTTCGACCAGGTCGCCAAGAACTACGACCGCACGAACACCGTCCTCAGCATGGGCAACGACCAGCTCTGGCGGGCCGCGACCACGCGCGCGATCGCACCGAAGCCGGGGCAGCGCATCCTCGACCTGGCGGCGGGCACGGGCGCGTCGTCCGTCTCGCTCGCCCGCAGCGGCGCCGAGGTCGTCGCCGCGGACTTCTCGCCGGGGATGATCGCCGAGGGGCGACGCCGGCACGGCGGCATCCCGAATCTCACGTTCGCCGAGGCGGATGCCACGACCCTGCCGTTTCAGGACGACTCGTTCGACACCGTCACGATGTCGTTCGGTCTGCGCAACGTCAACGAGCCCCGCACGGCGCTCGCCGAGCTGCTGCGGGTGACGAAGCCCGGGGGGCGCCTCGTGGTCTGCGAGTTCTCGCACCCGCCGTCGCGCGCCTTCAACGGTCTCTACGGCTTCTACAACAACCGGGTGCTGCCCGTCGTGGCCAAGACGATGAGCTCGAACGCCGACGCCTACGAGTACCTCAACGAGTCGATCCGCGACTGGCCCGATCAGCGCACCCTGGCGGCGTGGATCCGCGAAGCGGGGTGGTCGGATGTCGCCTACCGCAACCTGTCCTTCGGCATCGTGGCGCTGCACCGCGGAACGAAGCCCGCCTGACCCCGCACCCGTCGGCCCCCGGCACCCCGGTAGGCTGAGGGAGTGACACCGAGCCCCTCCGCGTCGGGCTCGCGACTGGCGAGCAGACTCGGCCTCAGCGACCGCATCTTCGCCGGTCCCGCTGCGGGGCGACTCCTGGCGCAGGTCGAGGCGGGCCTCGACCTCGTCGAAGAGGGCCTCGCCCTCGACCTCCGTGTCACCGACGCGCTCGCCGACTCCGCGAGCCGCTACCTCTACGAGGCCGGCGGCAAGCGCGTGCGGCCCCTGCTGACTCTGCTGACGGCGCAGCTCGGCGATGGAAACGTCCCCGGCGTGATCGACGCCGCGAAGGCGCTCGAGATGACCCACCTCGGCAGCCTGTACCACGACGACGTCATGGACAGCGCCGACCGCCGACGCGGCGTGCCGAGCGCCCACGCGGTGTGGGGGAACAACGTGGCGATCCTCACCGGCGACCTCCTCTTCTCCCGCGCGAGCTCGATGATGGCTCACCACGGCGACCGCGCCATCCGCCTGCAGGCCGACACGTTCGAGCGTCTCGTGCTCGGCCAGATGCACGAGACCGTCGGCCCGCAGCCGGGCGATGATCCGATCGAGTTCTACCTCAAGGTGCTCGCGGACAAGACGGGCTCGCTCATCGCGGCCTCCGCGCAGGCGGGCATCATCTTCTCCAACGCGCCGGAGGAGCTCGAGCAGCCGATGGCCGTGTACGGCGACAAGGTGGGCGTGGCGTTCCAGCTGATGGATGACGTCATCGACCTCTCGGCGAGCCCCGCAGACACCGGCAAGGTGCCGGGCACCGATCTGCGCGCGGGCGTGCCGACCATGCCGTACCTGCTGCTGAGCCGTCGCGACGACGCGGCGTCCCGCGCCCTGCGGGACAGCATCGACGAGGGCGTCGCGAAGATCGCCGACGGCGCGGACCCGCGCATCCTCGACGGCGAGCTCGACCGGCTCCGCGACGACGACGCGACCGAGAGCACACGCGCTCTCGCGCGCGAGTGGTCCGGCGCGGCGGTGGACGCGCTGGCGCCCGTGCCCAAGGGCACCGTGCGCGAGGCCCTCACCCGCTTCGCGGACGCCGTCGCCGACCGCAGCAGCTGACCCACGGCTCAGGCAGAAGAACAGGCTCCGGGACCGCAGCACGGTCCCAGGGAACGGAAAGAGAACACCCATGACCAAGCTCAGATTGGCCATCGTCGGCGCGGGCCCGGCCGGCATCTACGCCGCCGACATCCTGCTCAAGGCCGAGCGCAAGTTCGATGTCTCCATCGACCTCTTCGAGCAGCTTCCCGCACCCTACGGCCTCGTCCGGTACGGCGTGGCGCCGGACCACCCGCGCATCAAGGGCATCGTCAACGCCCTGCGGGAGGTGCTCGACCGCGGCGACATCCGCATCTTCGGCAACGTCCGCTACGGCGCGGACATCACGCTCGACGACCTCAAGCACCACTACAACGCGGTGATCTTCGCGACGGGGGCCATCCGCGACACGAGCCTCGACATCCCGGGCATCGAGGCGGCGGGCTCCTACGGTGCGGCGGAGTTCGTGAGCTGGTTCGACGGCCACCCCGACGTGCCCCGCACGTGGCCGCTCACCGCAGAATCGGTGGCCGTCATCGGCAACGGCAACGTGGCGCTCGACGTGTCGCGCATGCTCGCGAAGCACGTCGAGGACCTGCTCCCCACCGAGATCCCCGAGAACGTGTACGAGGGCCTCGAGTCCAACCCCGTGACCGACGTGCACGTCTTCGGCCGTCGGGGCCCCGCGCAGGTGAAGTTCACCCCGCTCGAGCTGCGGGAGCTCGGCGAGCTGCGCGACGTCGACATGGTGGTGTACGACGAGGACTTCGACTATGACGACGCGTCGCGCGCGGCGATCGCCAGCAACAAGCAGGTCATGGTCATCGACCGCGTGCTGCAGGCGTGGCGCAAGCGCCCCTCGGCGAACAACGCCGGGGGAGAGGCATCCCGCCGGCTGCATCTGCACTTCTGGGCGAAGCCCCTCGAGGTGCGCAAAGACGCCGAGGGACGCGTCTCGTCGTTCGTGTACGAGCGCACCCGCCCCGACGGCGAGGGCGGCGTGGTCGGCACCGGCGAGATCCGCGAGGTGCCCGTGCAGGCGATCTACCGCGCGGTCGGCTACTTCGGCTCGCCGCTTCCCGGCGTCCCCTTCGACAAGCGCCACGGCGTCATCCCGAACCATGAGGGCCAGGCGCTGCACAAGGACTCCAACGAGCGCGTGCCCGGCGTCTACGCGACCGGCTGGATCAAGCGCGGCCCGGTGGGCCTGATCGGCCACACCAAGTCCGACGCGATGGAGACGGTCCGCCACCTCATCAACGACCAGGGATCGTGGTGGCAGCCCGCCGATCCCTCCGAGGAGGCGATCCCGGCCCTGCTCGATGCTCGCAGCGTGCGGTGGACCGACCTCGACGGCTGGCACCGCCTCGACCAGCACGAGGTCGCCCGCGGCCTGCCGCATGGCCGCGCCCGCGTGAAGATCGTCCCCCGGGACGAGATGGTGCAGGTCTCGCGCGGCGAGTAGCGCCGCGCCGCCGTCACTCGGCCGAGGTGCGGGCGCCGACGACGACCCGCGAGACCTCCTCGATGCGCGGATGCCGCTCGTCGCCGTCGTGCACGACGCCCTTGTGCCAGGTCAGTTCCAGGCCGTCGGGCGTGTCCAGGAGCACCGACAGGTTGTTGTCGAACCAGGGTCCTTTCGTCGTCGTCCACTCGAACGGCGGATCGGGGACCTTCGCCGAGCGCGCGACGACGGCGCCGAGCGGTCGGGCGAGGCCGTAGGACATCACCACCGAGAACCACCGCATCAGGATCGGCAGCGGATTGCGCACCGGCGAGCAGACGGCCTGCACGATCCGGCCGCCGCCGGATCTCTCCACCTCGGCGATGTACGAGAAGTGCACGTCGCCGGAGAGGATCAGGAGCGACTCCGGCGCGGCGCCGCGGCCGCCGTCGGCGATCTCGGTCAGGACGCGCGCCAGCGCCTGGAAGCTGTGCTGCCAGGCGGCCCAGTGCTCGAGGTCGACCATCTGCCGCAGGCGCTCCCCGATCCGCGCGGCGAAGCGTCCCCAGGCGCCCTGTGCGATGGCCTCATCCCACGACTCGACGTGATGCAGCCCGATCGGCAGCAGGAAGGGAAGCGAGGTCGCGACCAGCAGGTGACGGAAGCCGCCCTGCAGCTGCTCGTCCAGCCACTCCCACTCGGTGGAGTCGACCAGCGCGCGAGCGGTGGGCGTCAGATCGCGCGCCGCCCGGGAATCCACCACCACCAGGCGGATGTCGCCGAAGTCTCGGTGATAGCTGAAGCGGTACGTGCGCGGCTCACGGTCGACGCGAGCGGCGAAGGCGTCGAGCGCGTCGCTGACATCCGCCTCGCCCGGACCGGGGTGCGCGACGATCCGCTGCCAGATCTCGTCCTCCGCTCGCTGCGCCGGGGAGAGGTTGCCGAGGTGCTGGTACACCCAGTACGACGCGAGCCCTGCGACGATGCGGCCGTGCCACCACGACGTGGCCTCCATCTGCTTCTTCCAATCCAGCGAGGCGTTCCAGTCGTCGCGCACGTCGTGGTCGTCGAAGATCATCGCGCTCGGCACCGTGGAGAGCAGCCAGCGGTTGGCATCGTCCGACCATGCGAGCCGGTACAGGTGCGCGTACTCCTCGTAGTCCTTGAGCTCCGTGCCGGGCGGCTCACGGATGTCGCGCCGGTCTCTGATGAAGTCCCGCATGGCGTCGGTCGTCATGTCGGCGTAGACCTGGTCGCCCAGCAGCAGGATCAGGTCCGGCCGCAGTGCTGCGTCGCGGCTCAGCGCCAGCGCGAACGCGCGCATCGCGTCGACGCCGTGGGTGCGGTTGCCCTTCGCGTCGTGGTCGACGCTCGTGCGACACGATCCCCACGCCATGCGCAGCGGGCGCTCGGGCGGGCGCGTGGCGATGACGGGCGCCGGGAAGGTCGAATCCGGCTCGGGCCACACCAGACCCCCGTCCACCCGCACCTCGTACGGGAGCACCGATCCCGGGGCGAGGTCGTCGAGGGCGACGACCGCGTAGTGGTGTCCGTGGACCGCGAAGGTGCGGGTGCTCCACTCGCGCTCGCCGGCGTGCACGCTCACCGTCGCGTCGGCAACCGTCTCCACCCACACGGTCGCCGATGTCTCGGCGGTGTGGCGGAGCATCGGACCGACGAGGAGCGGAGAGGATCCCATGGTCCATGTCTAGCGTCCGACGTGCGCGCGTGCCACAGGCTGATCGCCCGGCTGCCCGTCGCTAGGCTGGCCGGGTGACGGACACCCCGGAGTGGCAGCCCGACGTCCTGGGGGAGCCCTTCCGGCAGCTGACGCTGCCTCTCGGCGAGGATGGCGAGGGGCCGCTCGTCGCCACGCTGGTGCGCGCGCTCGCCCATCACGAGTGGTGGCGGATGCCGCGGCCGCCGCTCGAGGACGTCGATGTGCTGTACGTGCACGGCTGGTCGGACTACTTCTTCCAGCGCAGCCTCGCGCGATACTGGACCGACCGCGGCGCGAACTTCTACGCCCTCGACCTGCGCAAGTACGGCCGCAGCCTGCGACCGGGACAGACCCCGGGCTACGTCACCGACCTCGAGTCCTACGACGACGACATCGCCGCTGCGCTCACGGCGATGGGGCGGCCGCTCGACGGGTCGAAGCACGAGAGGCGCCTCGTGCTCGTCGGTCATTCCACCGGAGGGCTCGTGCTGAGCCTCTGGGCCGGGAGCCATCCGGGGGAGGCGGCTGCCGTCATCCTGAACAGCCCGTGGCTCGAGTTCCAGCTGAGCGCCCTGACGCGCGTCGCGGTCGCGCCGATGGTCGGGCTCCAGGCGCGGCTTCGACCGCTGGAGACCCTGCCCCAGGTCGACTTCGGCTTCTACACGCGCGCGCAGCGCGAGGCCCGTGGCGCAGACCTCGACGTGCGACCGGAGTGGCGGCCGGAGCAGTCCTGGACGGTGCACAGCGCCTGGCTCGCGGCCATCCTCGCCGGGCACTCCCAGGTCGCGCTGGGGCTCGGGATCGAGGCCCCGGTGTGCACGCTGCTCTCGGCGAGATCAGCCGTGCCGACGCGGTGGTCCGATGAGCTCACGCGCGCCGACAGCGTGCTGGTCGTCGACGACATCGCCCGCGCGTCGCTCAAGCTCGGGGCATCCGTGACCGTCGAGCGGATTCCGGGCGCCCTGCACGACGTCTTCCTCTCGCGCGCCGACGCGCGCGACATCGCCTACGAACGGCTCGACCGCTGGGTCACGGGATGCCTCGGCACGAAGCGCCTGCCGCTTTCGCCCGGAACCTACGACTGAGTGGCGACCGCCGCGAGACGGCTAGCGGAAGTTGATGAACTGCAGGTCGACGTCGAGGTCGGCGCCCTTCAGCAGAGCGATGGTGGCCTGCAGGTCGTCGCGGCTCTTGGACTGCACGCGCAGCTCGTCGCCCTGGATCTGCGACTTCACCGTCTTCGGGCCCTCGTCACGGATGATCTTGCCGATCTTCTTGGCGTTATCCTGCGAGATGCCGTCCTTGATCGTCGTCGCGATGCGGTACTCCTTGCCGCTGGCGACGGGTTCGCCGGACTCGAGGCTCTTCAGCGAGATGCCGCGCTTGACGAACTTGCTCTGCAGCACGTCGAGGACCGCTTTGGCGCGCTCCTCGGTGCTCGCCTTGATGAGGATCGCCTCGCCGCTCCACTCGACCGATGCTCCGGTGCCCTTGAAGTCGTAGCGCTGCTCGACCTCTTTGCGTGCCTGCTGAAGCGCGTTGTCCGCCTCCTGGTGGTCGACCTTGCTGACGATGTCGAACGATGAATCAGCCATGCCGGAGAGTCTATCGCCGGGCCGCAATATCGATGCGACGGCGACAAATTTGCAAGCGCTTGCAAATCGAATCCCTGTGACCGGTCCCAGTCGGCACGAAGTCACGAACGGGTATCGATACTTCACCGCCCGCCTTCACAAAGGCGGAACCTCGTGCATAATGTAAGCGCTTGCAGTTATTCCCTCGGACGATGAAGACCGCCGCATGCGCTGGCTTCTCTCCGTCGGATCATCAACCACAGAGAGGCAACACCGATGAAGGTGAACAAGAAGGGCGTCCTCGGACTCAGCGCCCTCATCGCGGGAAGCGCGCTGGTTCTGGCCGGCTGCGCCGGCGGCAACAGCGGCGACACCGGCGACAGCGGCGACAGCGGCGATGCCGCCAGCACGCTGACGGTCTGGGTCGACGCGGAGCGCGTCGACGCCCTCCAGGGCGCAGCGGACGCGTACAGCGAGGAGACGGGCGTCACGGTCGAGCTCGTCGGCAAGGACAACGCCACCATCAAGGATGACTTCATCCAGCAGGTGCCGACCGGCCGCGGCCCCGACATCACCATGGGCGCCCACGACTGGCTCGGCGAGCTCTCGACCAACGGCGTCGTCGCTCCTCTCGAGCTCGGCGACACCGCCGGCGACTACCTCGAGGTCGCGGTCAACGCGTCGACCTACGAGGGCTCGGTCTACATGCTCCCCTACGCGGTGGAGAACATCGCCGTGCTCCGCAACGCGGACATCATCCCCGAGCCCGCCACGAGCTTCGACGACATGATCGCGAAGGGGCAGGCCGCAGGCCTCGCCCAGCCGTTCGTCGTCGAGCAGGGCGCCGAGGGCAACCCGTACCACCTGTACCCGTTCCAGACCGCCTTCGGAGCGCCCGTCTTCGGCTCCGGCGCTGAGGGCTACGACCCGGCCGACCTGCAGATCGGCAACGCCGGTGGCGAGCAGTTCGCCGCGTGGCTCGGCTCGCAGGGCAAGAACGGCACCGCCGTCTTCAACACCGACATCGACGGCGCGATCGCCAAGGAGAACTTCCTCAACGGAACCTCCGCCTTCTGGCTGACCGGTCCCTGGAACGTCGGGTCGGCGCTGGACGCCGGTCTGAACGTGGCTATCGACCCCGTTCCCAGCCCGACCGACCAGGTCGCCCAGCCGTTCGCCGGCGTCAAGGGCTTCTTCCTCTCCGCCGAGTCCAAGAACAAGGTCGCCGCGACCGACTTCCTGGTGAACTACCTCGGCAGCGAGGACGTTCAGCTGGAGCTCTTCGAGGCCGGCAACATCCTGCCCGCCCTCACCTCGGCCGCCGAGGCCGCCTCGAGCGACCCGATCATCGCCGGCTTCGCCGCCGTCGGTGCCGACGCCGTCCCGATGCCCGCGATCCCCGCGATGGGGTCGGTCTGGCAGTACTGGGGCATCACCGAGGCCGAGATCATCAACGGTGCAGAGCCCGCCGCGACGTGGCAGAAGCTCGCGTCCGACGTCCAGGCCGCGATCGAGTAACACATCGGCAGCGCCCGGTGGCAGGTCCCGACCTGCCACCGGGCTCTTCCCGCATTCCGAACCAGATCCAGCAGCGAAGAGGACCCATGACGACGAACATCGACGAAGAGGTCGAGGCGGACCGCGCGGCACCGACGAAGCGTGAGCTCCGCGCCGGGAGGATCGCCGAGGCGGCCGGCGCCGGGGTGAAGGTGCTCCTCATCAAGATCGCCCTGCTCGGGCTCGTCGACGCGATCGCCGTGTACGCGCTGTTCGTGCTCATCACCCAGCAGCAGTGGCTGTTCGCGATCATCGTCCTCGCCGTCACGGCGATCTTCAACTGGATCTACTTCTCGCGCAAGAAGCTGCCGGCGAAGTATCTCGCGCCGGGGATCCTCTTCCTTGCGGTGTTCCAGGTCTTCACGCTCCTGTACACCGGCTACATCGCGATGACGAACTACGGCACCGGCCACGTCGGGTCCCAGGAGCAGGCGGTGTCCTCCCTCATGAGCTCGGCGCTCCAGCGCGTCGAGGACTCGCCGACCTATCCCCTCACCGTCGTCGACAGGCTCGGCGAGCTCAGCATGCTGGTCACCGACCCCGATGGCAACGCTCAGATCGGCACCACGGGCGTCCCGCTCGAAGACGTCGATGCCACTTTCGATGACGGCAAGGCCGTCGCCACGGACGGCTACGTCACGCTGACATTCGCCGAAGTGATCGCGCGCACCGACGAGATCGTCGAGCTTGTGGTTCCCGCGACCGACGATCCCAACGACGGCGCGCTGCGCACGACCGACGGCAGCAACGCCTACCTCTACACTTCGTCGCTGGAATACGACGAGGCCGCAGGAACGATGACGGACCTGAACACGGGGATCGTGTATTCCGACATCGGGACGGGCGCCTTCACGTCGGAGGACGGCGAAGAACTGCTTCCCGGATGGCAGATCGTGGTGGGCCTCGACAACTTCGTGCGCGCGTTCACGGAGGAGTCCATCCGCGGGCCGCTGATCTACGTGACCCTCTGGACATTCGTGTTCGCGATCGTCTCGGTCGCCTCGACGTTCTTCCTCGGACTGTTCCTTGCGATCGTGTTCAACGACGTCCGCATGCGGGGCCGCAAGTGGTATCGGGTGGCCATGATCCTCCCGTACGCCTTCCCGGCGTTCCTGTCGGCGCTGATCTGGGCTGGTCTGATGAATCAGAGCTTCGGCTTCATCAACCAGGTGCTCTTGGGCGGGGCATCCATCCCGTGGCTGACGGATCCGCTGCTCGCGAAGTTCTCCGTGCTCTTCGTCAACCTCTGGCTCGGGTTCCCCTACATGTTCCTCATCTGCACGGGCGCCCTTCAGTCCATCCCGGAGGAACTGACCGAGGCCGCAACCGTGGACGGTGCGAAGCCGTGGGCGGTCTTCCGGCTGATCAAGCTTCCGCTGCTGCTCGTGACGGTCGCTCCACTTCTGATCGCCTCGTTCGCCTTCAACTTCAACAACTTCATCCTCATCTACGCCCTCACGAACGGCGGGCCGCGTGATCCCAACGCCCCGATCCCGGTGGGATACACCGATCTGTTGATCACGCTCGTATACAAGGTCGCTTTCACGGGTCAGAACCGGGACTACGGGCTCGCCGCCGCGTTCTCCATCCTGATCTTCATCGTCGTCGCTGTGATCGCGATCGTCAGCTTCCGCAAGACCAAGGCGCTGGAGGACCTGAACTGATATGGCCATCGACGACTCCCGCTCGGCCGGGACCCCCCAGGCAGACACAAGCATCGGCGGACGCGTCGCGCGGGCAGAAGCCCTCTTCGCCGAACCCGCGGATGTCGCAGGCTTCGATGCATCACCGGTGAGCGTCCACGCCGCGCCGGAGCGCAAGCGGCCGGCCGGCCGCTGGTTCCGTGAGACCGGCTGGCGTCACATCGTCGGCGTCATCATGACCGTCTACTGCGTCTTCCCGATCCTGTTCGTGGTCTCGGCATCGCTGAACCCGAACGGCACCCTCACCGGCTCCAACGCCCTCTTCTCGGTGATCGGCCTGGAAAGCTACGCGCGCATCCTCACAGACCCGCAGGTTCCCTATACGGCATGGTTCGCGAACACGATCGTCATCGCTTCCATCACCGCCGTCTGCACCGTGTTCCTCGGCGCGCTGGCTGCATACTCCTTCTCGCGCATGCGATTCACCGGAAGGCGTTTCGGTCTCGTGTCGATCGTCGTGGTGCAGATGTTCCCGCAGATGCTCGCGGTCGTGGCCATCTTCCTGCTGCTGTCGACGATCGGCGACTACTTTCCCGCGCTGGGCCTGGACTCCCGGCTGGGGCTGATCATGGTCTACCTCGGCGGCGCGCTGGGGGTCAACACGTTCCTCATGTACGGGTTCTTCAACACGGTGCCTTCCTCGATCGATGAGGCGGCGAAGATCGATGGCGCCGGCCACGCGCGGATCTTCTTCACGATGATCCTCCGGCTGGTCGCCCCGATCCTCACCGTCGTCTTCTTCCTCTCCTTCATCGCGTCCTTCAACGATTACGTCATCGCCAGCGTCGTGCTGATCGAGCCGGAGAACCAGACGCTCGCCGTCGGTCTCATCAAGCTCGTGTCGAATCCGCGTTACGCCGACTGGAGCGCGTTCTCGGCGGGAGCCGTCATGGCGGCGATCCCGGTCTTGATCGTCTTCCTGTTCGTGCAGAGGTACATCGTGGGCGGGCTCACCGCGGGAGCGGTCAAGTAGGGATGGGCAGGCTGGCGTCCGCGCTCGCGCTGGGCGCGGCATCCGCCCTGCTCGTCTCGGGCTGCGCCGCGTCGCCCGCCGAGCAGGTGGAGCTCGCCGAGCGCGACGTCGGCATCCAGCTCTTCCAGCTGCCGTGGACCTCGGTCGCCGAGGAGTGCGAGACGACGCTGGGGCCGAACGGGTTCGCGTGGGTGCTCACCTCGCCCCCGCAGGAGCACGTGGTGCGCGATGAGTGGTGGGCGTCCTACCAGCCCGTGAGCCACCGCCTCGAATCCCGGCTCGGCACACGTGCCGAGTTCGCCGACATGGTGGCGCGCTGCGACGAGGCGGGTGTCGACGTGATCGCCGATGCGGTCATCAACCACATGACGGGTCAGGATGCCGCGGGCACAGGGTGGGCCGGCACGCCCTACGAGCACTACGACTATCCGGGGCTCTACGCCTTCGACGACTTCCACCACTGCGGGCTGACGCCCGACGACGACATCGCCGATTACGACTCCCGCGAACAGGTGCAGACGTGCGAGCTGGTCAACCTGGCCGACCTCGACACGTCGCGGCCGGCCGTGCGGGACACCGTCTCGGCCTACCTCGACGATCTGCTCTCGCTCGGCGTCGCGGGGTTCCGCATCGACGCGGCGAAGCACATGGCGGCGGGGGACGTCGATGCCATAGTCGCGGGGCTTCCCGAGGGCACCCGCATCATCAGCGAAGTGATCCGCGGCGGCGGCGAACCCGTGCAGCCCGAGGAGTACGCCGGCTTCGGCGAGGTCTTCGAGTTCACGTACGCCCGCGACCTCTCCCCGCAGCTCGAGGCGGGGCGGATCTACGATCCCGACCTGTCGCCGCAGCGACCCGGGCACGTGCCGTCGGCGTCGGCGGCGGTCTTCATCGACAACCACGACACCGAACGCGGTGAGGCGGGCGTCACCTACCTGGACGGTCCGCTCTATCTGATCGCGAACGTGCTGATGCTCGCCGATGACTACGGCACGCCCGTCGTCTACTCCGGCTACGCCTTCGACGATCGCGATGCCGGCGCCCCCACGGATGCCGACGGCGCCGTGTCGCCGGCCGCGTGCGAGGGCGTGTCGGCACTGCCGGAACAACTCGCACCCGGCACGCGAACGTGCATCCAGGCCTGGACGGCCATCGCCGGGATGCTCGAGTGGCGCCGGGTTGTGGACGACGCCCCTCGGCTGCCCGGCACGGCCGAGGCGGATGCGTACGGCTTCGAGCGCGAGGGGCGCGGGGTCGTCGCGGTGAATCTCGGTGACGTCGAGGCGACGCTCGAGGTTCCGACGACGCTGCCCGCCGGCCGCTACTGCGACGTCATCGCGGGCGGCCCGTCCGGCCCGTCCGCGGCCGGCGACTGCGGCGGGGACGCGGTCGTGACGGTCGCCGACGGCTCCGCCACCTTCACGCTCAGGCCGCTGTCGGCGGCAGCCATCCATCTCGGAGGAGGAGCTTCATGAATGCCGATGCGGGATCGTCCCCCTCGCCGATGACCGAGCAGTCCCGCGCCCGCGCAGAGCGGTTCGCCGCGCTCAGTGCCGGCCTCGCCGACGGCGTGCGCCACCGGGATGGGATGTTCGGGCTGGTGCTGCTCGGGTCGGCCTCCGATGAGGCGGCGCACCGGCGCGACGAGTGGTCGGACCATGACTTCTTCGCCCTGACCGAGCCCGGCAGAGGGCCGGCGGTTCGGCCCGACCTGAGCTGGCTGCCCGATCAGGACCGGCTCGTGCTGACGGCGCGCGAGGGGGAGATCGGCTTCGCTGCCGTGTACGAGGACGGCCACGTGTTCGAATTCGCCTTCTCGGATGTCGAGGAGCTCGCGGGTGCCGTCGCCGGGGACGCGACGGTGGTGCTGGATGACGCGGACGGTTCGGTCGCCCGGCTCATCGCGCGGGCGCGGGAGAAGGCCGCGGCATCCGATGCCTTCGACCCCGCGAACGACGCACGCCTCGTGCTCGTGAAGCTGTTGATCGGCGTCGGGCGCGCACGCCGCGGCGAGGTTCTCAACGCCGGTCAGTTCGTGCGCGGCTGGGCGGTGCAGCTGCTCGTGCGTGCGATCCGCGGGCGGTTCGCAGATTCGTCCACCACGCTGCGCGACACGATCGATCCCGTGCGCCGCTTCGAGAGCGACTTCCCGGAGTGGGCGGCCCGCATCGCATCGGTCGTCGAGGCGCCGGTCGAGCAGGCCGCTCGAGGGCTGTTCGACCTCGCACGCGAGATCCTCGAACCGGGCTGGCCGGAGTTCCCGAGCCGCGCGGCCGACGCGGTCGCGGCGCGCCTCGGGTGGCGGTAGCGACTCACCCTTCTCGCGCGACGGCCCAGCGGAAGGCGTTGCGGAGGAGGTAGCCGCCGTCGGCGTCGCGGAAGGGGGACGCGGCACCGACCACCACCGCGTGCAGCTCGGCGATGGTCTCCTCATCCTCGCCGAGCAGGATGCCGCGCACCAGCGTGGCGTCATCCGCCGCCCGCCACGGCACCTCGACCAGGCCGGCGTCCACCACCTCGAGCGCCGCGCCGCGCAGCGCCTGCTCGATGCCGCCCTCGGGGCGGAGCGGCCCATCGGGCCGCAGTTCGTCCTCCAGGGCCTCGGCGACCGCGGCCTCCACCACGTCGATGTCGTTGCGAGCGCCCTCCGCCCAGTTGGCGATCGCGACTCGGCCTCCCGGCCGGAGCACACGGACGAACTCCCGCAGCGCCGCCGTAGTGTCACCCGCGAACTGCAGCGCGTTCACGGCCGTGACGACCTCGAACGCTCCATCGCCGAACGGCAGCGCCTCGGCCCCGGCCAGTACCACCTTCGCCCCGGTCCGCCGTGCGAGCTCCACCATCGCGGGAGCCGGATCCGCGCCCGTCGCGTCGGCGGCGGCGTCGCCGAGCAGTCGCAGGAACTCGCCGCTGCCGCATCCCACGTCGAGCACGGGGGTCCTCGCCGCGATGCCCGCGGCATCCATCAGCACCCGCTGCGCCGGCGCGGCGAAGCCGCCCCACAGCTCGGCCCATCCGGCTGCCACGTCCGACCAGCCGGACTCATCGGCTCCATCGACCATGCCTGCCAGCGTAGCCATGGACCGCGCGTCATCCACAGGAGTCGGCACGCGGTGTCGCAGTGCTGGATACTGAATCCCATGTCAGCGTTGACCACCATCGGGCTGCCCGTAGCCCTCGGAATCATCATGTTCGGCCTGGGGCTCAGCCTCACTCCCGCCGATTTCGCGCGCGTGCTGAAGCAGCCCAAGGCGGTTCTCGTCGCCCTCATCTGCCAGCTGCTCGTGCTGCCCGCCATCTGCTTCGGCCTCGTGCTGCTGTTCCAGCTGCCACCGGTGCTCGCCGTCGGCATGATGATGCTCGCAGCGTCTCCGGGAGGCACCACGGCGAACCTCTACAGCCACCTCTTCCGCGGCGACATCGCCCTCAACATCTCGCTGACCGCGGTCAACTCCGTCATCGCGGTGATCACCCTCCCGCTCATCACGAACTTCGCGATCTGGTACTTCGAGCCGTTCGACGATCAACTCGGGATGCAGTGGGCGAAGGCCGCCGAGGTGTTCGCCATCGTGCTGATCCCGGTCGCCATCGGCATGCTCGTGCGGCGCCTGTCGCCGCGCTTCGCCGACCGCATGGACAAGCCGGTGCGCATCGTCTCGGTGTTCGTGCTCATCATCGTGATCGTGGGCGCGGTGGCGTCGAACTGGACCCTGCTGCTCGACAACTTCGCGCGTCTCGCCCTCATCACGATCGTCTTCTGCCTCGTCAGCCTCACCCTCGGCTATCTCGTGCCTCGCTGGCTGAAGGTGGGCAAGCGCCAGGCGATCGCGACGTCGTTCGAGATCGGCATCCACAACGCCACCCTCGCGATCGTCATCGCCCAGACCGTGCTCGGATCGGTGGAGCTCAGCCTCCCGGCCGCCGTCTACGGGGTGCTGATGTTCTTCATCGCGTTCGGCTTCGGCTTCCTGATCCGCGAAAGGGCGGGTTCGGATGCCGCGGCCGACGCCGCGCCGGAGACCGAGGCATCCGCGCGTTCGTAGACTGGGCACCACCGTTCCAGACTGCCGACGAGGTGATGCCATGCGTCCGTTGACCGAAGCCGAGCTGCGCGCGTCGTTCGTGAACGCCGA
>DASUQB010000460.1:0-2695 GCA_036280835.1 Microbacterium sp.
TACTCGGCCACGAGAGCGTCCACGTCAGCGTCTGACGCGGCATCCACAGCCTCGACCAGTTCGTTGACGCCCCAGGTGTTGACCTGCACACCGAATCGCAGTTCGGCTTCAGTCTTGTCACCTTCGGTGACGGCGACGTAGCGCATGTTGTCGCCGAATCGGGCGAGCTTGAGCGACCGGGATGCCGCCCAGCCGGCCGCGGCGCGCTGCCAGGACTCCACCTGCGCCAGCACGGCAGCGTTGGAGACGTGCCCGACGACGGTCTTGCGGGACACCCCGAGGCGGGTCTGGATGTAGCCGAACTCGCGGTCGCCGTGCGCCGCCTGGTTCAGGTTCATGAAGTCGAAGTCGATCTCGCCCCACGGGAGCTCCACGTTCGCCTGCGTGTGCAGGTGCAGGAGGGGCTTCTGAAGGGCGTCGAGGCCCGCGATCCACATCTTGGCCGGGCTGAAGGTGTGCATCCACGCGATGACCCCGATGACCTCGTCCCGGGCGTTCACGTCGAGGGCGAGACGACGGATGCTGTCGGCATCCTTCAGCACCGGCTTCCACACGACCTTCACGGGCAGGCCCCCGAGGCCCTCGGCGACCGCCTGGGACTGCTCGGCCACCTGGCGCAGCGTCTCCTCGCCGTAGAGGTTCTGGCTGCCGGTGACGAACCAGACCTCATAGCCATCGAGGGACGTGGACAGGGGCGTGCGGGTCATGAGTTTCCTTCGGGGTTCTTGCCGGGGGGGCGTGGATGGGTCAGAGCGCCTTGACGGCCGCGCGTTCGACCGCGAGGCCGGCGCGGTAGCGGGTCAGGTAGGCCGCGAAGCCGGGGACGTCCTCGGGATCGGGGTCGACCGTCTCGAAGACGGCCTCGCCGAAGACGACGCTGCGCAGGTAGCCGTCCAGATCGAGGTCGGATGCCGACGCGGCGTACGCGGCGAGCACCGCGATGCCCCACGCTCCGCCCTCCGAGGCCGTCGCGCCGACGGCGACGGGGGTGTCCAGCGCGCCGGCCAGGAAGCGCTGGGCCACGCCCGCGGTGCGGAACATGCCGCCGTGCGCGAACATCCTGTCGATCGCGACGCCCTGTTCCTCGAGCACGCGCATGCCCAGAGCAAGAGTGCCGAAGACGCCGTAGAGCTGCGCCCGCATGAAGTTCGGGAGCGTGAAGCGGCTCTCGGGGGTGCGCACGAAGAGCGGACGCCCCTCCTCGAGCTCGGCGATGGGCTCGCCGGCGAGGTGGTTGTAAGCGAGCAGTCCGCCCGCGTCGGGGTCGCCGTCGAGGGCCTCGCGGAAGAGCGCCTCGAAGACCTCGTCCGCCTTGAGCGAGCCGCCGGTGACGTCGGCGAATCGCTGGAACATCCCCACCCAGGCGGCGAGTTCGCTGGCGCCGTTGTTGCAATGCACCATGGCGACGGGCTCACCTGCCGGCGTCGTGACGAGGTCGATCTCGTGATGGATGCCGGTGAACGGCGCCTCGAGCACGACCATGGCGAAGATGCTCGTGCCGGCGCTGACGTTGCCGGTGCGCGGCGCCACCGAGCAGGTCGCGACCATGCCGGTGCCCGCGTCGCCCTCGGGCGGGCACACCACCGCGCCGCCCCGCAGCCCGCCGGTCGGATCGAGCAGCGCGGCGCCCTCGGTGGTCAGCTCCCCCGCGGACCGGCCGGCGACCAGCACCTCGGGCAGGAGTTCGGTCACCGTCACGCCGGGTGCGCGCTCGGCCACGAGACGGTCGAACTGCTCGACCATCCGCGCGTCGTAGTCGTTCGTCGCCGGGTCGACCGGGAACATGCCCGACGCGTCGCCGACGCCGAGCACCTTGCGGCCCGTGAGCTTCCCGTGCACGTATCCGGCGAGGGTGGTGACGTGCCGCACCCGCGGCACGTGCGGCTCTTCGTCGAGGATCGCCTGGTAGAGGTGGGCGATCGACCAGCGGAGCGGGATGTTCACACCGAAGAGCTCGGTGAGCACCGCGGCCGCACGCTCGGTCGTCGTGTTCCGCCATGTGCGGAACGGCACGAGCAGTTCGTCGCTCTCGTCGAACGCGAGGTAACCGTGCATCATCGCCGAGACGCCGACGGCGCCGACGGACTCGGGCCGCACGCCGTGCCGGCGGGACGCGTCATCGGCCAGGTCGGCGTAGGCCGCCTGCAGGCCCGACCACACGTCGTCGAGCGAATAGGTCCAGGAACGATCGACGAAATCGTTCTCCCAGTCGGAGCTGCCGACCGCGAGCACCTCGGCGGTCTCGTCGAGGATGAGGCACGCCTTGATCCGGGTGGATCCGAGCTCGATCCCCAGGGAGGTGCGGCCGGCGAGGATCGCCTCGCGCGCGGCATCGGCGCCGTCGAGGGGGTTCTCCGCGGGTGTCATGTCTTTCATCGTCGTTCGTCCGCGCTCTGTCCGTAGACGTTCTGGTACCGGTCGTAGAGGCTGTCGATCGCGTCCTGCGGGATCGGGACCAACGGCCCCGCCTCACGGGCGTGATGCACCGTGCGGGCGACATCCTCGACCATCACCGCCGCCTTCACCGCATCCTTCGCCGACGTGCCGATCGTGAACGGACCATGATTGCGCATCAGCACCGCCCGGGACCGATGCCCCGACAGGGTCTCCACGATCCCCCGCCCGATCGAATCATCCCCGATGATCGCGAACGGACCCACCGGGATCGGACCCCCGAACTCATCCGCCATCGCCG
>DASUQB010000461.1:0-2713 GCA_036280835.1 Microbacterium sp.
CCCTCCTGCAGCACACCCTCGACGATGCGCACCGCATCGCCGAGGCCGCCCTCACCGCGGACGACGCGGCGACCGCAAGAATCGCGGCGCAGGATGCCGCGACCCGATAGGCCGCACGTGCGGTCCCAGGAAACCCGAAACAAGGAGACACAGCCATGACAACGGCGTCAGCCCCCGCAAAGGGCACCAGCAAGGCACGAGTCGGAGTCCAGCGCTTCGGCACGTACCTGTCCGGCATGATCATGCCGAACATCCCTGCGCTCATCGCGTGGGGCATCTTCACGGCCTTCTTCATCGGGGTCGGGTGGACGCCCAACGCGGACCTCGCGACGATCGTGGGACCGTTCATCCACTACCTGCTGCCCCTCCTGATCGCCTATACCGGCGGCAGCATCATCTACGGCATCCGAGGCGGTGTCGTCGCGTCGATCGCCACGATGGGCGCGATCGCGGGGTCTGACCTGCTCATCGCGCAGGTCAACGCGACGCTTCCGGAGGACAACCAGCTCGGACAGGTGCACATGTTCATCGGCGCGATGATCATGGCCCCGATCGCGGCGTACACGATGAGGTGGCTCGACAGCCTGTGGGAGGGGAAGATCAAGGCGGGCTTCGAGATGCTCGTCAACATGTTCTCCGCCGGCATCTGGGGCTTCGTGATGGCCATCGTCGGGTTCTACCCGATCGCCTTCCTGGTCAACGGCGTCATGCGCGGCCTCAGCACCGCGGTCGACTGGCTGGTCGAGATGAACCTCCTGCCGCTCACGAGCATCATCATCGAGCCGGCGAAGGTGTTCTTCCTCAACAACGCCATCAACCACGGCGTGCTGACCCCGCTCGGCATCTCGGAGGCCGCCGAGGACGGGTCGTCGATCCTGTTCCTCCTCGAGGCCAACCCCGGCCCCGGCGTCGGCCTGCTCCTCGCGTTCACGTTCTTCGGGCTCGGCGCGGCACGCGCGTCCGCTCCCGGTGCCGCGGTGATCCAGTTCTTCGGCGGCATCCACGAGGTGTACTTCCCGTACGCGCTCATGAAGCCGATCCTCATCCTCGCTCTCATCGGCGGCGGCATGACGGGCGTCACGACGAACATGCTCCTCGGCGGCGCGCTGCGAGCGCCCGCGGCCCCCGGCAGCATCATCGCTGTGCTCGCGCAGACGGCGACGGGCGCCTACCTGGCCGTGATCCTCTCCGTCATCCTGTCCGCGGCCGTGACCTTCGTCATCGCCGCACTGATCCTGCGGGCGTCGCGCAAGCGCGACCTCGAGGCGCTGGCCGCCACCGACGACGCGTTCGGCGCCGCGATCACTCAGACCGAGGCGGCGAAGGGCAAGTCCTCCGACGCGCTGTCGGGCCTCCGCGGCGGCGCGGCGACCCAGTCCGGCGGCGGCATCGAGCCCTCCGTCATGACCGAGCGCGAGATCAAGAACATCGTGTTCGCGTGCGACGCGGGCATGGGTTCGTCGGCGATGGGCGCGAGCGTCCTGCGCAACAAGATCAAGAAGGCGGGCATCGAGGACGTCACGGTCGTGAACAAGGCGATCGCGGCACTCGACGGCTCGGCCGACCTGGTCATCACGCAGAACCAGCTGACCGATCGGGCTCGCAAGCAGACGCCGAACTCGGTGCACGTGTCGGTCGACAACTTCATGAACTCGCCGCGCTACGACGAGGTCGTAGACCTGGTGCGCGACCAGCACAAGGATGGTGTCTAGGCACGAACGACCGCTGCGGGGTCGGGCGGCGTGATGCCCCCGGCCCCGTGGCCTTTTCCACCCGTGGCGCGCGAGCGCCGTACAGTGGCCGCTCACGGCGGCATCCATCGAGAGAAAGGCAACACCATGGCACGCGACGTCCTGGCAGTCGGGCAGGTCCGCATCCACTCCGGCAGCGCAACGCGGGAAGAGGCCATGAGGGAGGCGGCCGACATCCTCGAGGCGGCCGGTGCGGTCACGAACCGCTACTTCGATGCGATGCAGCAGCGCGAGGAGACCGTCTCGACGTACATGGGCAACGAGCTCGCGATCCCCCATGGCACGAACGAGACGAAGCACACGATCCTCGCCTCCGCCCTGTCGGTCGTGCGCTACGACGGCGGCGTGGACTGGGGCGGCGAGCCCGTCACGTTCGTCGTCGGCATCGCCGGCCGGGGCGACGAGCACCTCGAGATCCTGTCGCAGATCGCCATCCTGTTCTCCGACGAGGACGACGTGGAGCGCCTCAAGCAGGCCGGCACGCCGGAGGAGCTGTACGCGATCCTGAGCGCGGTCAACGAGTCATGAAGGCCGTCCACTTCGGGGCGGGCAACATCGGCCGGGGCTTCGTGGGGCTCCTCCTGCACGAGGGCGGCTATGAACTCGTCTTCTCGGATGTCGCGGCGCCCCTCGTCGACGCGATCAATGCGCACTCCTCGTACACGGTGCACGAGGTCGGCGAGGGCGGGACCGACAAGACCGTCACGGGATTCCGCGCGATCAACAGCGCGACGGACGCGCAGGACGTGATCGACGAGATCGCGACGGCCAACGTCGTGACCACCGCCGTCGGGCCGACGATCCTGCGCTTCGTCGCGCCGCTGGTGCTGGCCGGGCTGGCGATGCGCGATCACTCGGCCCCTCCCCTGCAGATCATGGCCTGCGAGAACGCGATCAACGCGACCGACCTGCTGCGTGACGAGATCCGCTCGCAGGCCGGCGACGCGTGGGACGGACTCGCC
>DASUQB010000462.1:0-4934 GCA_036280835.1 Microbacterium sp.
CACGTCGTGATCGGCCTCGGCGCCGCTCACGATGCGAGCGGGCTGGTGGTCGCCCAGCACCACCAGCACGAGGTCGGGCTGGTCGTAGGTGTCGAGGAACGAGAACATCGTGGTCAGGGCGTACTCGACCGAACGCCCGTAGAGCTCACGCACACGATCGGGGTCGGTCCACGCCAGCACGGGCGATTCCCCTCCGGCCGGCTGCGAGGCGAACACCGCTCCGTCCCCCACCCGGGCCCACGGCACGAGGGCCGGCAGGGGCGTCCACGGGGTGTGGGACGAGACGAGATCGAGCTCCGCCATGACAGGCCCCCGGCGCGCGGACAGCTCGCGGTCGTGCAGCACCTGCCACGTGTACTGGTCCGGCATCCGCGCGTAGCCGAAGGCCGGGCCGCGATAGCCCATGCTGCGGGAATCGAGCACGGAGTCGAAGCCGTAGAAGGATGTGCCCTCTTCCCAGGGTCGATCGTTCGAGGGCACGACCGCGACCGTGCGCCAGCCGGCGAGGTCGAAGGCACCGCTGAGGGTGAGCCGGTCTTCGGACATCAGGCGGTCGTGCTTGGTCTGCGAGTCCACCCAGACGCCGCTCTGCAGCGTGGAGTGCGCGAGCCAGCTCACGCCGCCGAAGGTCGGTGACGTGAGGAACGCGCTCTGCGCCGAGTACCCCTTGCTGTCGAGGATGGCCTCGCCGTCCTCCAGCGCCCGCGCGACGCCGTCGGTGAAGCCGGACTTCTCGACGGCGACCCGGCCGTAGCTCTCCACGAACGCGACGATCACATCCTTGCCGGCGAGCGCGGTGAACAGCTCCTCGGCGGGCACCCCGTCGAGCGGGTCCGAAGCGAGCGCGCGTTCGAACTCCCGCCGCTCCTGCATGCTCGCGACGACGCGCGTCGAGGAGTCCCCGAGCGCGTCCGCGACACGGGATGCCGCGAGCGGCGCGCCCGGCAGGGCCTGTACGCCGGTCAGCGACCCGATGACCCACGCCGCGGCGAGGGCCACCAGGGCGATCCGGCCCTGCCACCCCGCGCCGGCCGCCACCCGGCCGACGCGCAGCGCCGCGAGCGCGATCCCCACCGCGGCGGCGGCCGCCAGTGCGGCGACGAGCGTCACCAGCAGGACGGCGTTCACCGGGCCCGCCGACTGCTCCACCACGCTGAACGCGTTCACGAGCGCGCCGCCGTCCTCGACGAGGCTGAAGGGCCGGTCGATGGTCGCCCGGAAGCCCAGGTCGAGGGCCGCCACGACGATCGCGACGACGACGAGCACCCCGTACGCCCCTGCGGCCACGATGCGCGGCAGGCCTCCCGCGACGGCGGCGAGGAGGAGCACCACCGCGATCGTTTCCACCGGCAGGCCGAGCAGGGCGACGGGAGACCCGGTGGTCAGCGCTCCGGGAACGAGGGGAACGACGACGAGCGTCACCGCCGCGACGACCGTCGCGAGGAGGGCGACGCGGCGTCCCGCACGGTCGCCCCGGCCGAGCCCGCCGTCAGGGCGGGCCGTCACGGTCCCCCCGCTCGGCTTCCGCCGAGGTGCCGTCGACTGCGCCCGCGTCGTCGAACCGGTCGGACAGCGCGTAGCGCAGCAGCACGACGTCGCCGATGGGCCGCGTCTCGGCGAGCCGGGCGCGCCGGGTCGCCGTCCACGGGAAGCGCCCCGCGTGGACGAATCGCGGCGCGTGCGCCTCTCCGACGAAGAAGGGCGCGACCACGAGCTGCAGCTCGTCGACGAGGTCCTCGACCAGGAACTGGGTGTGCAGGCGCCCCCCTCCCTCGACCATCAGCCGCCGCACCCCGCGTCGGCCGAGGTCTGCGACGACCGCCCGCATCGTGACCTCCTCCCCCAGTCCCACCACCGAGGCCAGCCCGCCGAGGCGCTCCGAGATCCGCTCCGCGTCCCCTCTCGGGCAGTACACGAGCTTGTCCACATCGCCGACGGTGAAGAACGCGGAGTCCGGGGAGAGGTCGCCGGTGGCCGTGACGGTGACCTTCGCCGGCGACGGCGGCCGGCCCTCCGCGACGCGCAGCATCCTGCGCGCTTCGCTGTGCACGAGCAGCCGGCAGTTGTCGCGGCGGACCGTGGACGCCCCGACCATGATCGCGTCGCTCTCGGCGCGCAGCTGGTCGACCCGGTCGAAGTCGTCTTCGTTCGACATCGCGAGGCGCCGGGGAACGGCGCTGTCGAGGTACCCGTCGATCGACATCGCGCAGCTCAGGGTGACGTAGGGAAGGCTCACGTGATCCACCCCCGCTCGGTCGCGGGCACGCCGCGGCGACGACGCAGAACGGATGCCGCGAGCACGACCGCACCGGGAGCGAGGGCGATCATCGCGAGCACGCCGTAGGTCGTCGCCACCGTGATGCCGGTCGTCGCGCCGAGCCCGGCGACGGCGAAGGCCCACGCGGCGGCGCCCTCCCGCGGCCCCCAGCCGCCGATGCTCAGGGGGATCGCCGACGCCAGGATGGCGATGACCGCTGCCGCGACCACCCGGCCGCCGGTGGCGTCCACGCCCACCGCGGCGCACGCGACCAGGAAGGTCGCGATGTGCGCCGTGACCACCACCGCCGACGCCACGACCACGCGGACGATCATGTCGACGGAGCCGAAAGCGCCCCGCAGGATCGCGAGCTCATTCAGCAGCGCTGCGCGGGCGCGCCGGTTCAGGACGGCGACGACCACTGTCGCGCCGATGAGGATGCCGACCACCGCCACGAGTCCCACAGCCGGAGCGTAGGCCGAGAATCCGATGGAGGCCAGCACGACGACGGCGAGAGCGAGCTGCACCACCTGGCCGACGGCGCGCTCCGCGGCCACCGCGCGGGCCGCCTGGCCGACCTGGTCGACGCTGCGCCCGTGCGACACGGCCCTGTGCACGTCGCCGACGACGCCACCGGGCAGCACGGTGTTCAGGAACTGCGAACGGTAGTAGGCCGAGACCGACTCCCGCCATCCGAGTCGAAGCCCGAGACGGCCCGCGAGGATGCGCCACCGCCAGGCGGCGGCGGCGGTCGCCACGGCGGTGAGCGCCGTCGCCGCCGCGATCGCCGCCGGGGAGACCGAGGCGAATCCCCGCAGGAACGGCTCCGCTCCGGCCTGGATGAGGATGGCCAGGAGGATGCCGGCTCCCACCGCGCCTCGCAGCCACGGCCGCCACCGGGACGGCGCGGCGGACGCCTCGGCGGGGCGCTCGTTGAGGGCCGCGCTCACGGTGGCCATGCCAGCAGGTCCCGGTGGTGCACGACGACGCGCAGCCCTTCGGCCGCGAGCTGCGCCGCGCGAGCCGCCTCGTATTCGCCGGCCGAATCGCCGAGGGCCGGCCGCTCCTCGACCGCGGCCGCGACCCAGCCGCGCATCCACTGCTCGATGAGGGCCCGGTCCCGGGCGCCGAGCACCCACGGCGCGTCCGCCGCCCGGATGTTCCATCCGGCGGCGTGGAAGAGGTCGGTCACCGCCGGGACGGCGTCGGGACCCAGCAGGCGTCGGCCGTCGGCGGTGCGGCGCTGGTGGTCGTTGAAGGCCGCCTGGATGACGTCGTCCCGGGCATCCGCGGGAGCGAGCTCCACCTGGCCGGTCACGCTGAGGCTGAAGAGAACCGGCGCACCGACGGCCACGCACGCTCCGACGACGGCTTCGAGCTCCTCGCGGGTGAGCACGTCGAGCAGGGCCGAGGTGGTCACGAGCGTCGCGCCGGCGAGGTCGGTGTCACGCAGCAGCCCGAGGCCCTGCACGTTCGTCCGGACGGAGACCGCGGTGCCGCTCTCGTCGCGGACCGCCGGTGCCATCGCGCGCTCGAGCAGCGCGGCGTTCCAGTCGTGCAGCACCCACGTCTGCGGTCCGGGCAGCAGCGGCCCCAGCCAGCGCATCATCGAACCGGTGCCGCTGCCGAGGTCGTGCACGGTCAGCGGCGTCCGCACCAGGGTCGCGGCATCCATCGCGAGCGCTCTCGATCGGGATCTCGCATCGACGGGCTCCCGCAGCGTCAGCCACTCGGCAGAGACCGGGATGACGGCGCTCACGAAAGGCCTGCCAGGGCGGTCTGGACCGTGTCGACGGTGTCGCGCCAGCGCGGGCGGCGCAGCGCGCCGCGTCGGGCCCCGTCGGTGAGACGTGTGCGCAGCGCCGGGTCCAGCATCCACCGGCGGAGCGCCTCGCCGAGCGCCCGGGGGTCCTCCGGGGGCACGAGGATGGCACCCCCCTCCGCGCCGACCGCCTCGGGGATGCCGCCGACGCGGCTCGCGAGGACGGGGAGGCCCCGCCCGAGGGCGTCGGCGACGGCCATCCCGTAGCTCTCCGCGCGGGAGGGCGCGACGAGAAGGTCGGCGCGGGCGTAGGCCGCATCGAGCTCGGGCCGGGCCAGCACGCCGGCCCAGCTGACGCGCCCCGAGAGGCCCGCGCGCTCCACCCGGGCGGAAACGCGTGCGGCGAACGCGGCATCCACCTCGTCGGAGCCTGCGAACGTGCAGGTCCACGGCAGGCCCGACCCGATCTCGTCGAGCGCGTCGATCAGCGTGTCCTGGCCCTTGTGCGGCGCGATGACCCCGACGCACAGCAGGGAGCCGCCGGTCGGCGAACCGACGGCCGCGGGTCCTTCGTCGGCCCCGGGTCTGGCCGCCACCACCATGCCCGCCGCGACCAGCCCTCGCCCGACGAGCTGCGAGCGCGCCCATTCGCTCGTCGTGATGACGCGGCGAGCGCAGCGGAGCAGACGAGCCTCGCCCTCGATGTCGCGCGGGTCCGCTCCCGGGAACGCGGCGACGACCATGTGGGCGAGCACGACGACGCGCAGGCGCCCGGCGGCCGCCTCGATCGCGCCGGGACGCCGGATTCCCACGAGTCCGTCGACCAGCACCGTCGCGCCCGTCGGCACACCGGCGAGCCCGTCGGCGGAGCCGGCATCCGCTCCCACCTCGATCGTGCGCACGTCCCAGCCGCGA
>DASUQB010000463.1:0-15094 GCA_036280835.1 Microbacterium sp.
TGTCGTTCGTGGAGGAGCTGCGGGCCGACAACGTCGGAACCTACAACAGCAGTTTCGACTGCACCGGGATCGACGCCGAAGGCACGGGTACGACGATCGCTGAGTTCGAGGTCGGGACGGACGACATCTCGTGCACGTTCGTCAACGCCGCAGCCACCCGGCAGATCACGCTGGTGAAGGAGTGGGTGAACGGCCAGGCGGGTGACGAGGCCGACCTGATGATCGAGTCCGAGGACAGCGAGGCGACGGACACGTCGATCTCGAACGGCGATCTCGGCTCCTGGACGGACGCCGGCAACACCGTGACGATGCAGGCGACGATCGGCCAGCCGGTTACGGTCTCCGAGGTGCTCGACGTGGCGGCGGGGGACGAGTCGGACTACGACTCCTCCATCTCCTGCACGTACACGGGCGGCGCCCAGAGCGCGCCGGCCCGGACGCTGACGCTGACGTCCATGCCGAACGCCGACGTCACGTGTGTTGTGACCAACGAGGCCGAGGTGCCGACGCTCGAGCTGATCAAGGAGGTCGAAGGCGCGGACGTGCCCGACACGAACTGGCAGCTCTTCGGAACGCCCACCACGGGTGACGTCGTGACTGACGCGGACGGCGGCGACGTCGATGCTCAAGAGGTCAAGGCGGACACCGATGTCGATCTCTCCGAGGAGATCCGGCAGCAGTTCGCCGGTTCGGGCGAGTTCGACCCCAGCGAATGGACGTGCGTCAGCGGAGACGACGAGATCGACCTGGTCGACTCCGAGCCCGGAACGGCGACGCTGCCCGGCCTGGACAAGGGCGAGAACGTCGTCTGCACCATCGTCAACGAGCACCAGCCGCAGGGCTACTTCTTTGAGAAGACGGTCGTCGACTCCGTGCAGAACGATGATGGGTCGTGGACGGTCACGTACGAGATCCGCGTGCATAACAAGAGCGTGCTGGTCCCGATCGAGTACGACCTCGAAGACACCGTTTCGCCGGTGGAGGGGGTCACCTTCGACGAGATCACCTGGGGCGGACCGACGAGTGGATCGTTCGGGGAGGGAAGCCTGTCGGCGGTCCTCGCGACCGATCAGGAACTCGAGCCGTTCGAGGGTGACAACGACGACATCTACACCGTCGAGGTCGACCTCACCGTCGACGCGATCCCTGCTCCCCGCGAGGAGTGCGAGGAGGGCGAGGGCGGTATCGCAATCGTCAACACGGCCGACATCACGTCGGAGGGCGTGGATGGCAGCGACGACGCCTGCGGCACCGTTCACTACGACGACGTGAGCATCGAGAAGACCGCCGGGCTGGCCGAAGGCCAGACGTCGGTCGAGGCGGGCGACGTGTTCGACTACGTGCTCACCGTCACCAACAACGGCACGCGGACGGCCGAAGATGTGCTCGTCGAAGACGATGACATCAGCGACCGGCTCGAGATCCTCGGACTGACCGTGTCGCCCGACACGCTGACCTGGGGCGTCGCTCCGGGTTACGAGGGCAACGACGTCGCGCTCACAATCGATGAGCTGGCCGTCGGCGAGTCCGCCACGATCACCATCGAGGTCGAATTCCTGGCCGCGGAGGTGGGTGAAGTGCCTCCCGTGGCGGGCGACGACGAGGCACCTGTGCCGACGCCGCCGCTCGAGGTGCTCGAGAACACGGCATGCGTGACCGTGACGGGCGACCGCAACCCCGAGAACGACTGCGCCAGCGAAGAGGTGCCGGTTCGGGACATCTCGGCCGTGGTCTACACGCGCTGTGTCGCTGACGCCCCGCTGCTCGGCTGGACGGTCACCAAGTCGGGGCTGCTGACCGACGAGCCGATCGAGTTCCTGTGGACGCCCGACAACGGCACCGCAGAGACGTCGCCGGCCGAGGTGGCGCTCACCCAGCCCGGTGGAACGACCACCTGGAGCAACGAGATCGAGTGGCCGGGGTCGGCGTTCACGCCATCCGGCATCAGCATCGACTACCCGGGATGGCGCCCGCTGCAAGCGGCGGACTACGCACCGGGCGGCGGGTACTACCTGCCGGGCACCGACACGGTCATGACGGCCGAGGAGCAGGCCGAGTTCGTCTTCAACGGACTCATCCTCGACCCGAGCGAGTTGGACTTCGCGTGGCGCGGACCGACGACGATCACCTTCACGGTGAACCCGGAGCTGGTCTTCGAAGCCGAGTACCCAGCGGCGACGCCGGAGTGCTTCGTGGCGCGGCACACCGACGTGCAGATCGAGAAGACGGCGAGCGCCGAGCGGATGACGCCCGGGGATTCCTTCACCTACACGATCGAGGCCGAGAACGTTTCGGATGATTCGGCCGCCGAGAATGTGGTCATCACGGACAAGATCCCCGCCGACATCCGGATCACGGACGTCTCCTGGGTCGGCGAGGGAGACGCGGACGCGTTCCCGAACTACACCGACTGCGCCGTCAGCGGCCAGGCGGCGGGCGGCTACGGCGGCACGCTGACCTGCACCCTCTTCGGTCCTCTGCAGCCCGCGGGCTCCGGCCTCGGCGCGTCGGCGGCGCCCGTCATCACCCTCGCGGCGATGTCGAACCCGGCGACCACGGTGACGACCATCGACAACGTGGCGGTCGTCGACTACAACACCTTCGGAGACCCGGACGACAAGGGACGTGACGCGGACAACGCGGTCATCTACCTGTCGATCCTGGCCATGACCGGTTCGCCGCTTGCCGACGGACTCATCTGGACAGCACTGCTGGCGCTCTTCGCCGGTGCCGTGCTGATGCACGTCGCGCGTCGGCGCAGCGGGGGGCCCGCCCTGCAGCGCTGACGCGAGGCTGAAAGGGAAGGAGGACGGGTTGCCCCCAAGGGCCCGTCCTCCTTCTCTGTCTCTGCCGCTCCTCCTCCCGTTCTCGCGCGAGAACCTCAGATCTGTTAATTAGACGCTTCTCATCTTGACCTCATGAAGCGAGCGCGATAAGTTCGCAAACGCGCGCCACCCCCGGAGGCCTCCTACCTTGCGGCGCGTGAGAGTCCACGCATTGCTCACTCCTGGCAATGCGCGTTACACCAGTGAAAGTTGCGTTCACATGGCCAGTGTCGATGGCGTCCGGCGTCCCTCCGAGTCCTCCCGCAAGGAGCTGCGCCAGCAGCGCAGTCGCGATCGTGAGCTGGTGATCCGCCACCGCTGGTGGGCCGGCGGACTGGCGACGATCCTCTCCGCTTCGCTGCTGTTCAGCGGCCTGACCCCCGCGTCGGCTGCGGACGAGGCGACCCCGTCGCCCTCGGCCAGCGAGCAGGCGGCGCCGGAGCCGACCGAGGCTCCCGCCGAGACGCCTGCTCCCGAGGAGAGCGCGTCCCCCGTGGAACCCGCTCCGCCGGCCGAGCAGCCGGCCCCGCCCGCCGAGGAGCCCGCACCCCCCGCCGACGAGCAGGCTCTGGGGGACGACGCCGACGGCGCCCAGGCCGGTGACCGGTCGGCGCGTGCAGCCGACGAGCAGACCGCAGACACTCTCGACGCCGGCATCGGCATCCTCTCCGTGCCGGCGCCGACGAACACCTCCTCCGTCATCACGGTGAAGGTCGGCTCGGATCGCACCAACATCACCGGCGTCACCAATCTCGCCGGGGTCGTGCTGCTGCTGAACAATGGCGGCGGAGGCGGCCCGGACGGCGTCCGACCGGACGGGGTCGCGGGGACGGCCGACGGCTGGGCCAAATGCACCTCGGATGCGCAGGGCGACTGCTCCTTCACCGTTCCGAACACCCAGGCCGGTCCGAGCGGCGTGAACCGGGACGCGCGGTACTGGGTCATCCAGTCCAGTGTGCCTCCCGGCTACTACGCCAACGCAAGCCTCCGCACCGGCGCGGCTTCCGGTCCGGGAACCTCGACGCCCTACCGCTTCCGCACGGGCACTCAGCTCCGGGCGAACACGACATACTCGTCGCAGGACGCCGACGACTTCATGCTCGCATCCGGCTCGGCGCCGACCGCTTCCGGCGGCATCTGGCAGCAGTCGCGTGTGAACCCGACGATCGCACAGTCCTGCGGGATCGATGTCGCGCTCATCCTCGACCTCTCGGGATCCGTCGGCCCGTCGCTGCCGCAGCTCAAGCAGGCGGCGGACACGTTCGTGAACGCCCTGCAGGGCACGCCGTCTCGGATGTCTCTGTTCTCCTTCTCGGACGTGACCCCGGCCGCCGGCGCGAACGCCAACTTCCCGAACCTGACCGCGGTCACCACCGGCGCGCAGGCCACCGCCTTCAAGAACCGCTACGCGTCGTGGGACTCAGAGGGTTACACCAACTGGGACCGCGGGCTGGGAGGGGCGGCCGCGGCGAACAGCGTCGCGAACAACTTCGACCTCGCCGTCATCATCACGGACGGCAACCCGACGGCATACAACCAGCCGGCGCAGGGACTCGGCGACAACCGCTTCCGCGAGACCGAGAACGGCATCTTCTCGGCGAACGCGCTGAAGCAGGGCCCCGCGGGCGCACCCGCCCCGACCCGCGTGCTCGCATTCGGCGTCGGTGATGGTGCTGTGGGCGCGGCCACGGCCCTCAACCTGCGGGCGATCTCCGGCCCGACGGCCTACAACGGCAGCAACGGCAACGTCGCCGACTACTTCCAGACGGCCGATTACCCGGCCGCGGGTCAGGCGCTGCGCAACCTCGCGCTCGGCAACTGCCAGGGATCCCTCACGGTCACCAAGCAGATCGTGCCCAGCTCGGCTCCCGCCGGCTCGATCGCCGGTGCGACGCCCGCGGGCGCCGGGTGGCAGTTCACCAGCTCGATCAGCACCGCCGGTGTGACCACGCCGACCCCCGTGCTCACCACCACCGCGAACGGCACCGGCAGCATCAGCTACCCCCTGACCTTCCCGGGCGGCACGACGACCGGATCCGTGACCGTCACCGAGGCCCAGCAGGCCGGCTTCACGCTGGTCCCGGTCAACGGGCAGAACGCGGTGTGCGTCAATCTCAACACGGGGGCACCGGTGCTTCCGACAGCGAACCCGATCGACGGATTCACGGTCGACGTGCCGAGCTCCGCGGCGGTGAACTGCACCGTCTACAACCGGGCGCCGAACCCCGCCGCCAACCTGACGGTCACGAAGAACTGGATCATCAACGGGGTGCCCTTCGCCAACGGCGCGCAGCCCAGCGACTTCGGAGCCCAGCTGCGGATCACCGGGCCGGGCGGAGCGGGCGCGACCAACCAGGGATGGGGCGTGACGCGCACCGGCTACGCGGTCGGCGACACGGCTACCATCTCCGAGCAGGTCAGCCTGATCGACCCGTCGATGTGCACGAACACGGCTGTTGTCACCAACGTCAACGGCACCGCTGTGAACAACGTGCTGGGCGCAGGCTTTCCGATCACTCTGACTCAGGCGCAGAACACCGCGACGATCACCAACACGGTCGACTGCTCGAGCACCCTGACGCTCATCAAGAGCGTCTCCGGTGGCTCCACCCCCGCGGACAGCTGGACGTTGAACGCCTCGTTCCTCGCCACTCCGTCCGTGCCGACCGGCCTTCCCGGCTTCGCGGGCGCCTCGGGCACCCCTGCGGTCACCGGGCAAATCGTCACGCCGAACGCCCGCTACCAGCTGTTCGAGGCCGGCGGTGACCCGCGCTACGCGCAGGTCGACAACCGGACGGCCCAGCAGTCGAACCCCCTGTCGACGGGCTCAGCGACGTGCATCCGCGTGGACGCCCAGGGCGCGCCCTGGCCGAACGACGGCTACTCGGACGGCATCAACGGCGGCGTGAGCGTGCCGCTCGGCTACCGCGTCGCCTGCACGATCGTGAACCAGACGGCGTCGCTGACGCTGCTGAAGACCGTCGTCAATGACAATGGCGGCACCACCGCGGCCAGCGCCTGGGATCTGACGGCGACCCCCGCTCCGCTCGCCGGTCTCACGCCGACGACCGTCGACGGTTCGGAGGACGCGGTTCCCGCGAGTACATTCCAGGTGCGCCCCGACCACGTCTACACGCTCACCGAGTCGAGCGTGCCCGGCTACGACTTCTCGAAGCTCCAGCAGCTGATCGACGGCGCCTGGGTGGACGTGCAGGAGAACCCGGACCCGACGGGATACCCGCAGCAGGACGGCGCGGGCAACTGGTCGATCACGGTGGGGGTGCTCGACACCCCGACGTACCGCTTCGTCAACGATGATGTGGCGCCGAAGCTCACGCTCGTCAAGACCGTGACGAACGACAACGGCGGCACAGCTCTGCCGACGGCATGGACGCTCACCGCGACGGCCCCCGGCGGTCCCAACCTGAGCGGCGTCACCGGCACGGCCGGTGTCACGGCGCAGCCGGTGCGGGCGGGCTCCGTCTACACCATCGGCGAGACCGGGGGACCTGCGGCATATGTCTGGAACACGCTGTCATGCACGGGTTACCCGGACACCACCCAGGCGGCTCCGACCATCACGCTGAAGCCCGGCGACGATGTGACGTGCACGCTCAACAACAACGACGTCCTCGTGCCCGTCTCGGTCGCGAAGGCCGATGGCGTGGTGCAGCAGCTGCCGGATGGCACGTGGAGCATCTCGTACCAGGTGGTCGTCACCAACGGCAGCGAGACGCTTCCGACCACGTACTCCCTGACGGACGCCCCGGCGTTCGACTCCAGCTTCACGGTCCTGTCGCAGGGGTGGGAGGGCAATCCGGATGTCACGGACGTCGCGATCGAGGGCGGTGGATCCGACACGTACACGTATGTCGTGACGGCCGAGAGCAACGAGACCCCGGTGGATCCCACCGCCCTCGTCTGCTCGCCGACCGGCGGTGGTGGCTTCTTCAACACGGCGACGGTCACCTTCCCGGGCGGCACGAGCAGTGACTCCGGATGCGCCGTCCCGGCCACGCCGGGCGTCGTGAAGAATGCCCTCCCGGCTGTGCAGGACGCCGTCACCGGCGCCTGGACGCTGAGCTACGAAGTGATCGTGTCGAACGGCACGGGCATCCCGCTCGCCTACACCCTCGACGACACCGCGGCGGCGCTGCCGGCCGGAGTGACGGGCGGAGCGTGGGCGGCATCCGACCCGGCGCCCGTCGGCGGGGGAACCTTCGTGCGCAACGCCGCGTGGGCCGGCAGCGGAGAGCTCGCCACCGGCTTCCTGCCGGCGGGCGCGACGCACACCTACACCGTGTCCCGCACCGTCAGCGTGGCGGCGACCGTGACGGACGCCGCCCTCACCTGCGGCTCGGTCGTGAACCAGGGCGGCGGCGTGTGGAACACCGCGACCGTGACGAACGGCATCGCCGAGGACGATTCGTCCGACTGCGCCGAGATCGAGCGGCCCGGCGTGACGATCGCCAAGACCGTGACCGGCACCGTCCAGCTCGCCGACGGAACATGGGAGATCACCTACGAGGTCGAGGTCACGAACGACTCCGACGACACCGCAGCGGTCTACAACCTGGCCGACGCGCTGCAGTTCGGCGGAGACATCGTGGTGGACGGCGCGTCGTGGACCGGCCCGGCCGGCGGTGGCGACTTCGCCCCCGACGGCACGGCCACCCTCGCGACGGATCGCGTGATCGCCGGCGGGGACGATGAGACCTACACGGTCACCGTCCGCGCGACGGTCGACGCGGATGCCTGGGCCGGCGACACGCTCACCTGCCAGGACGACGAGGGCCCGTCCGCGGGCGGATTCCTCAACATCGCCACGGTCACGGCCGCCGGCACCTCCGCGCAGGCGGACGACTGCTCGGAGCCGGCGCTGCCCACCATCCAGAAGGTGGGAGTCGCGGCGTCGCAAAACCCCCAGGACCCCAGTCGCTGGCTCGTCTCGTATGACGTGACGGTGACCTCGGGCGGCTACGACACCTTCTACTCGCTGTCGGACACCCCCGGATACCCGGTCGGCGTCGACCTTGTGGAGGGTCGAGCGCAGCGCATCGACGCCGCGGGCCCGGTGCTGACGATCACGTCCGGCGCTGATTTCGTGACGGGGGTGCCCCTCGCCGCCGACGCAGCGCACGTCTATCGCGTCTCGTGGGTCGTGGAGGTGACGGACACCGCCGATCCGGATGATGCGGAGTGCACCGGCCAACCGGGCAGCGGCTTCTTCAATACCGCCACGCTCACGGTCGGGGACGTCCCGATCGACGACTCGGACTGCATCCCCGTCGACGACCGGGTCTATCCGACCGTCACCAAGACGCCGACGTCGACGAACCAGGATCCCGAGACGGGCGACTGGACGATCACCTACGACATCGACGTGACGCTGGCCGCTCAGGGACCGGCGAACCCGAAGGGACTCGCGGCGGAGTACGACCTCGAGGACACCCTCGACTTCGGCGGCGACATCAACATCGCCAGCGCGGAGTGGTCGGGCACGTCATCCGGCACCTTCACCGGTCCGGACGACACCGCGATCCTCGCCGACGACAAGGCGATCGCGGCCGGAGTGACGCACACCTACACGGTGACCGTGGTGGCCGAGGTCACCGCCGAGGCGATCGAGGACGGTACCGATCGATGCGCCTCCGAGGAAGGCGGCGGCGGCGGATTCCTCAACACCGCGGTGCTCTCCTCGGGGGGCGAGGTCACGCCGGTCGAGGCCTGCGCCGAGCCGGTCTTCCCGGAGATCGACAAGTCGGCCGTCGGCGATGCCGTGCAGAACCCGGTGACGGGTGTCTGGACGCTCGAGTACGACATCACGGTGACGTACCCCGAGACGGATGCCGACCCCCTTCCGGTGCTCGGCTACGTGCTGACCGACGCTCCCGAGCTGCCGGACGGCGTGGAGCTCGTCGGCGACTGGACCGCGTCGGCCGCCGACTCGGACACGCCGGAACCCGATGACGCGACCTGGGACGGCCTCGGCACCTGGACGATCGTCCGAGGGACGTTCGACCCGGACGAGAACGACATCACGGAGCACGTGTTCACCGTGACGGCCGAGGTGCGGGTCATCGAGCCCCCCATCGGGGAGCCCGAGATCTGCAACGAACTCGAGGAGCGCGGGCTCGTCGTGATCAACGCCGCGACGATCACCTCCGGTGGCTACACGGCGGATGACGACGCCTGCCAGGTCGTGCACTACGACGACGTCAGCCTCGGGAAGACGGCAGAGCTCGCCGAGGGCGAGTCCTCCGTGGAGCCGGGCGACGAGTTCGACTACGTGCTCACGGTGACCAACAACGGCACCCGCCCCGCGGAGGACGTACGCGTCTTCGACGAGTCGTTCAGCGTGGCGCCGTATGTCGATCGGGTGGAGATCACCGGCGTGGTCTGGGCTCCTGACACCCTCGTCGTCGACGATGAGTCCGACCTCCCCGCCAACATCGTGGATCTGACGATCGCGCAGCTGGAGGTGGGAGAGTCGGCGACCATCACCGTCTCTGTGATCTTCCTCGAGGCGCCTGAGTCGGACGCGGTCGAGCCCGGCGAGCTGCCGGACCCGCTGGATGACCTCGTCAACACGGCCTGCGTGGAGACGGAGCTCGACCCGATCGACGGGGCGAACGGCGGGAACAACTGCGACACCGAGACCGTTCCCACCCGCGACATGACGGCCGCCGTCTACACGACGTGCCTGACTGACGCTCCGCTTCTCGGATTCATCGTGAAGACGTCAGCGAACCTGGCCGACGTGGAGGGAACGATCCTCTGGACGCCCGACAACGCCACTCCGGAGACGGTGCCGGCGAGCGTGGATCAGTCGTTCACCGCCGGCGCCGACGGCTACGAAGTCGTGCTGGACTGGCCCGGCTCGGAGTTCACTCCCTCGGGCGTCGCCATCGACTATCCGGGTTGGCGTCCCCTCGACGCTGCCGACTACGGCCCCAACGGCGGATTCATCGATCCGGCGGACGGCATCGAATACCCGCGCGCGGTGGCGGAGGGCGCCGGCGGATTCGTCTTCAACGGGCTGATCCTCGACGACAGCGAGCTCGACTACGCATGGCGCGAGCCATCGACCGTGGTGATCTCGGTGAACCCCGAGCTGACGTTCGCGGTCGAGTACCCCCCGGCGACGCCGGAGTGCTTCGTCGCCCGCCACACCGAGGTGCAGATCGAGAAGACGGCGAGCAAGGAGCGGATGAGCCCGGGAGACGCCTTCACGTACACGATCGAGGCCGAGAACGTCTCGGATGATTCGGCCGCCGAGGGGGTCGTCATCACGGACGAGATCCCGGCGAACATCCGCATCACGGACGTCTCCTGGGTGGGCGAGAGCGACCCCGACGCCTTCCCGAACTACACCGACTGCGGTGTGACCGGGCAAGGACCCGGCGGCTACGGCGGCACACTCACCTGCACCCTCTTCGGGCCGTTGCAGCCCGCAGGCGCGGACCTGGGGCCGTCCGCGGCGCCGGTGATCACCCTGGCGGCGGTGTCTGATCCGAAGACCTCTGCCACGAGCATCGACAACGTGGCGATCGTCGACTACCACACCTTCGGCGACCCCGAGGACACGGGGCGCGACGCGGACAACGCCGTCGTCTACCTGTCGATCCTCGCGATGACCGGATCGGTGCTCGCGGACGGGCTCATCTGGGCCGCCCTGCTCGCGCTCCTGGGGGGCGTCCTGCTCGTCCACGTGACGCGCGGGCGCCGGCAGCAGGGAATCGCCCGCGGCTGAGCCGCGGCGAAAGCGAGGAGGGCGGGCCGGGGCGGCCCGCCCTCCTTCGTTTTCCCTCCGCATGCCGACGGGCCGGCCCCGATGGTGAGAGCGGTCTAATGTTTGGCACTAGGGTGGGGAGTGAGCGGATCACCGCTCCCGTCGTGCCCGAATCGCGACGGCTGGGGAATGCGGCTTCTGGGGAAGCCTGCTGCCGGTGCCATCGAATGGCACCGATGTTTGGGTTGCGGTTCGGCGCGCCCTGGGGAAGGAATGATGTGTCTTTGTTGCGCATGAAGAAGACATGGAAAGCTCTGGCGGGGACGGCTCTGGCCGCGTCGCTGGTGATTGCTCCGATGGTCACGACGGGTGCGGCCGCGGCCGATGAACCCGTGATCGTCGGTGTGCAGGGGACGCCGCAGAAGGCGGAATCCGCCCAGAACTCTCCTGAGTACTGGGAGGAGGAGTACGCGGCGCACGGCGCGGTCTGCTACTCGCACCAGGGTGCGGAGGGCTCCGAGCACGGCACCATCACGAACGGCGGACTGACGGTCACGCTCAAGCCCTATCAGCAGTCCTGGTACGGCGACCACTGGGAGGTGCTGGTCATCAAGGCTGGCAACACGAACAACGTGACCCAGCACCCGCAGGCAGGCGTCGCCTACGCGTCTCCCGTGAACAGCGGCAACCAGCAGGCCGTCGTTTCGCACTGGATCATCTGTAAGGGCGACTATCCCGAGGTCCCTCCCAAGGCGGTCGTTCCGTCCCTGACCTTCTCGGAGCCATCCTGCCTGGAAGACGGCTTCATCACGTTCAGCAATAACGTCACGTGGACGGAGCTCAAAAAGGACGACGGTTCGTCCGTCTGGACCGCTGTCCCGCTCGCCGGCGAGGTGCTCGCCGCGGCGGCGCAACGCGACTGGCCCGTTCCGAATCTGACACGCCTGCCGGCTGACCACGAGCTCTGCGACAGCGACGAGCCCGAAGTGCCTGAGACGAAGGTCGAGTACACGTCCTGGGTCGATGGCGAGTGGGCTTGCGGTGACACCACCGTCACGCAGACGCGCCAGGAGACCACGACGGTGTTCGCGCTGAACGAGCAGGGCGCCGTCGTGTCGACCTCCAGCACGAAGACCGAGACGCAGGACCGCGACCTCACCCAGGACGAGATCGCCGAGTGCCCGCTGCTTCCCGGCGCCATCAACTCCGTCTGCGTCGGCGATGTGCCGCACCTCGGCTACGCCGTGACCCTCCCCGAGGGCTACACGGCCGACAGCTCGACGCCGCTGACCATCACGTTCGTCAACCCGGACGGCGAGAACTACGTGGTCGAGAACCAGCCCCTCTCCGGCTCGCTGCTCTGGCCCGGCGCGTCTGACGCCGAGCCGAAGATGTGGCCGGGCTGGGCGCTCGTCGACGGCGAGTACGTCGAGACCGACGGCAACTTCGCCTGGACGCGCGAGGGCGTCACGGTCGAGTTCGCCGTGAATCCGACGTACGAGACCCTCGTCACCTACCCCGAGGCGACCGCCCTGTGCGCGAACCCGCCAGCCGGCGAGCCCACCCCGACGGATGAGCCTGGCACGCCCGGCGAGCCCGGCACGCCGGTTCCGGCATCCAACCCCGGCAACACTCCCGCGCTCGCCGTGACGGGTGGCAGCGTGAGCCCCGTGCTGCCGCTGGCCGCCGGCGCGACGCTCCTCGCGGGCATGGCGATCCTCGCGTTCGCCGCGTACCGCCGCCGCGTCTCCGCGGAGTAGCTCGAAAAGGACACCGAACCCGAAGGCGGCCGTGCTCAGCACGGCCGCCTTCGGCGTATCCGGGGGCCTTCGTCTGTGAAGCCGCCGAGCATCCCCCCGCGCGACACGCCCGGGTTTGCGTGGTTGATCGGGGCATGGCAAACTAGACAGGTTCCACATTCCGGTGGCCGCTGTGCTGTGCAAGCGCGGCGTGTACCGGATCACTGCCAGGGCAGTGCATAGGCGGCGCGAGAGCGCGAGATCCTAGGCCGCGGGCAGCAAGAACAAAGCCACAACCGACACCCTCCTTCCGGGAGACACTTCCGCGTGCGGGGGAGCCGGTTGCCGAGAGCCCCGCGGCGCTCGGATTGACAGCAGAACAGTGGTGCAGCAAACGAGTGCACTGGCGCGTGAGCGCCACCATGCGTCCAATGCCCCCGGCGTGCCGGGACGGTATGACGCGAGAAGAGAGAGAGCAGACAATGGCGGGACAGAAGATCCGCATTCGCCTGAAGTCGTATGACCACGAGGTCATCGATTCGTCGGCGCGCAAAATCGTCGACACCGTGACCCGTGCGGGCGCGACCGTCGTCGGCCCCGTGCCGCTTCCGACCGAGAAGAACGTCGTGTGCGTCATCCGGTCGCCCCACAAGTACAAGGACAGCCGCGAGCACTTCGAGATGCGCACCCACAAGCGTCTGATCGACATCGTCGACCCGACGCCCAAGGCCGTCGATTCGCTGATGCGCCTTGACCTGCCGGCCGATGTCAACATCGAGATCAAGCTCTGAGGTTCGACATGGCTGACATCAACTCCAAGATTTCCAAGGGGCTGCTGGGCACCAAGCTCGGCATGACCCAGGTGTGGAACGAGAACGGCAAGCTCGTTCCCGTCACCGTCATCGAGCTCGCGCCCAACGTGGTCACCCAGATCCGCACGCCCGAGAAGGACGGCTACAACGCCGTCCAGATCGCGTACGGCCAGATCGACCCGCGCAAGGTGAACAAGCCGCAGACGGCCCACTTCGAGGCCGCCGGCGTCACCCCCCGTCGTCACCTCACCGAGATCCGCACCGCGGACGCCGGCGAGTACACGCTGGGCCAGGAGCTCACGGTCGACGCCACGTTCGAGGCCGGCCAGCTCGTCGACGTCGTCGGCACGAGCAAGGGCAAGGGCACCGCCGGTGTCATGAAGCGCCACAACTTCAAGGGCGTGTCCGCTTCGCACGGTTCGCACCGCAACCACCGCAAGCCCGGTTCCATCGGTGCCTCGTCGACGCCCAGCCGCGTCTTCAAGGGCATGCGCATGGCCGGTCGCATGGGTGGCGAGCGCGTGACCGTCCTCAACCTCACGGTGCACGCCGTCGACGCCGAGAAGGGTCTGCTGCTCGTCAAGGGCGCCGTCCCCGGCGCGCGCGGCCGCATCGTCTACGTCCGCAACGCAGTGAAGGGGGCCTAGTCCATGGCTGACCAGACTCTTGCGCTTGACGTCCGCGGCACCGACGGCAAGAAGGCAGGCTCCGTGGAGCTTCCCGCCGCGGTGTTCGACGCCAAGACGAACATCCCGCTGATCCACCAGGTCGTCGTCGCGCAGCGCGCGGCGGCTCGCCAGGGCACGCACTCGACCAAGCGTCGCGGCGAGGTGTCCGGTGCCGGCCGCAAGCCCTTCAAGCAGAAGGGCACGGGTAACGCCCGTCAGGGCTCGATCCGCGCGCCGCACATGACCGGTGGTGGCATCGTCCACGGCCCGAAGCCGCGCGACTACTCGCAGCGCACTCCCAAGAAGATGATCGCCGCCGCCCTGCGCGGCGCGCTCAGCGACCGGGCCCGCGGCGAGCGTCTCCACATCGTGGAGTCGTTCGGCATCGAGAACGCCCCCTCCACCAAGGCGGCCGCCTCGTTCCTCGCCGGCGTCGGCGCCACCAAGCGCGTCCTCGTGGTCATCGACCGCAACGACGAGATCACCGTGAAGAGCGTCCGCAACCTCGCCTACGTGCACGTGCTGCCGTTCGACCAGCTCAACGCCTACGACGTGCTCGTCTCCGACGACATCGTCTTCACCAAGGCCGCTTTCGACGCGTTCGTCGCTTCGAAGGCCGTCACCAGCCAGGAGGTCTCCGAATGAGCACCGACTCCGTCCTGCAGACGGCACTCAACAAGGACCCGCGCGACATCATCCTGAAGCCGGTCGTGTCCGAGAAGAGCTACGGGCTCATCGACGAGGGCAAGTACACGTTCCTCGTGGACCCCCGCGCCACCAAGACCGAGATCAAGCTCGCCATCGAGAAGATCTTCGGCGTCAAGGTCGCGTCGGTCAACACGATCAACCGCGTCGGCAAGGCCCGCCGCACCCGCTTCGGCACCGGCAAGCGCAAGGACACCAAGCGCGCGATCGTGACTCTCCGGTCGGGCACCATCGACATCTTCACGGCAGTCGGCTGACGGTCGGGACGAAGGACTAAACAATGGCTATTCGCAAGTACAAGCCCACGACCCCGGGTCGCCGCGGTTCGTCAGTGGCTGACTTCGCCGAGATCACCCGATCGACGCCTGAGAAGTCGCTGCTGCGCCCGCTGCCGAAGACCGGTGGCCGCAACAACCAGGGTCGCATCACCACCCGCCACATCGGCGGCGGCCACAAGCGCCAGTACCGCGTCATCGACTTCCGTCGCAACGACAAGGACGGCATCGACGCGAAGGTCGCTCACATCGAGTACGACCCCAACCGCACCGCGCGCATCGCGCTGCTGCACTACGCGGACGGCGAGAAGCGCTACATCATCGCGCCGAACAAGCTG
>DASUQB010000464.1:0-6065 GCA_036280835.1 Microbacterium sp.
AGCAGCAGGTCGGGCTGCAGCGCGAGCGCCCGCACGATGCCGACCCGCTGCTGCTGCCCGCCCGACAGCTCGAACGGGTAGGCGTCGCGCTTCTCGGAGAGCCCGACGCGATCGAGCAGGCCCTCGGCGCGCTCTACGGCCGTGGCCTTCGGCACGCGGTGGGCCTGCACGGGACCCTCGATCACGTTCTCGAGGACGGTGAGGTGCGGGAACAGGTTGTGGTGCTGGAACACCATCGCAGAACGGTCCCGGAGCGCCGCGCGCTGCGCCTTCGACGGCGGCTTCGAGAAGTCGGTCGTGGCGGCATCCGCGAAATCGATCACGCCCCCGTCCGGCGTCTCGAGCCCGTTCAGGGTGCGCAGCACGGTCGTCTTGCCGGATCCGCTCGGGCCGATCAGGCAGACGACCTCGCCGCGGCGCACTTCGAAGTCGACGCCCTTGAGCACCTGATTGGTCCCGAAGCTCTTCGTCAGCCCCTGCACACGCAGGAGCGGGCCGTCGGATGCGGCGGCGGGAGGAGCGAGCGGATCAGTGGGCGACATAGCGGTCGAGCCTCTTCTCGATGGCGCCCTGACCCGCGGACAGCACGAGGCAGAAGAGCCAGTAGATGAGCGCCGCCTCGAGATAGATGATCATGAACTCGTACGTGAAGGCGGCGATGATCTGCGCCTGACGGAAGAGCTCGGTGACCAGGATCAACGAGGCGAGCGACGTGTCCTTCACAAGGGAGATGAAGGTGTTGGAGAGCGGCGGGACCGACACGCGGGCGGCCTGCGGGAGGATGATGCGCGTCAGCTGCTTCGCATGCGAAAGGCCCACCGTGTAGCCGGCCTCCCATTGGCCCTTCGGCACCGAGAGGATGGCGGCGCGGATGATCTCGGCCGCGTAGCCGCCGACGTTCAGGGAGAACGCGATGATGGCCGCCGGCCAGGGGTCCACCACGATGCCGACCGAGGGCAGGCCGTAGAAGATGACGAACAGCTGCACCAGCAGCGGCGTTCCCCGGATGACGGAGATGTAGAACCGCGCGATGCGGGAGAGCACCGGGTTTGCGGAGATCCGCATCAGGGCCACCCCGAGGGCCAGCACGAGCCCGATGGCGAAGGAGGCCAGCGCGAGCGGGATCGTGCCGCGGAGCCCCGCCCACAGGAGCGGCCAGAACGAGTCGACGATCAGCGCCCAGGTCTCGTTGGTGGCCGGATCGACCGAGGCGAGCACGTTCATCCACACTCCTCACGGATGCCGGTGGCCGCGCTCCGCGGCCACCGGTTCGTCGAGACTACGACGTGACGTCTTCGCCGAAGTACTTCTCGCTGATCTCGGCGAGGACGCCCTCTTCGCGCAGCTCGGTCAGCGCCTCGTCTACCGCGTCGACGAGCGCCTCCCTGTCCTTCGTGAAGGCGAAGGCGCTGCTGGCCGGGTCATCGGTCTCGGCGGCGATCTTGAGGCCCGTCGGTCCGTCGGTCGTCTCGTAGTCCAGGAAGGTCAGCTTGTCGTTGATCGTGGCATCAACCCGGCCCTGCTCGAGCAGGGCGACGGCCTGCGCCCAGCCCTCGACGGGCTCGACGTTCGCGCCGCTGGACTGGGCGAGCTCGTACCAGTTGCTGGTCAGGGACTGCGCCGTCGTCTTGCCTGCGAGGTCGTCGAAGCTCGCGATGGAGTCGTCGTCCTCGGGGACGACGATGACGCCGGGCGAGACCGTGTAGGGCTCGCTGAAGAGGTACTTCTCCTCGCGCTCCGGGTTGATCGAGACCTGGTTGCCGATGACGTCGAAGCGGCCGGCCTCGAGCCCTGCGAAGATCGCGTCCCACTGCGTCTCCTGGAACTTCACCTCGAGGCCGAGCTTCTCGGCGACGGCCTCCGCGATCTCGACGTCGAAGCCGACGAGGTCGCCGCTCTCGTCGTGGAAGCTGAAGGGCCGATAGGTGCCCTCGGTCGCGACGGTGAGCGTGCCGGCGTCGACGAGTCCGAGGTCTTCGCCCGCGGCGGAGGCCTCGGGCGACGCGGTGCCGCTGCACCCGGAGAGCACGAGGGCGGCGGAGGCGGTGAGGACGATGGCTGCGAATGCAGTGCGGCGTGACATGCGGTGTGGAGCTCCTGGGTTTCGGGGCCGGCGGGGCCGGGCAAGACGAACTAGTACAACATGCATCGCGGCGGATGCCGCATCTTGGTTACGTTGAGTGTCCGCGCTGGGGGCGGGAACGACGAAGGGGCCTTGCCTGATGGCAAGACCCCTCCGTTGAGAGTCAGACTCAGATGGCGTTGACGTCCAGCGGGATGCCGGGGCCGAAGGTGGTCGACACGGCGCCCTTCTGGATGTAACGGCCCTTCGAGCTCGACGGCTTGAGGCGGACGATCTCCTCGAGCGCGGCCTTGACGTTCTCGTCGAGCTGCTCCTCCGAGAACGATGCCTTGCCCACGACGAAGTGCACGTTGGCGTGCTTGTCGACGCGGAACTCGATCTTTCCGCCCTTGATCTCCTCGACGGCCTTGGCCGGGTTGGGGGTCACGGTGCCGGTCTTCGGGTTGGGCATGAGGCCACGGGGGCCGAGCACCTTTCCGAGACGACCGACCTGGCCCATGAGCTCAGGGGTGGAGACCGCCGCGTCGAACGACGTGTAGCCGCCGGCGACCTTCTCGATGAGCTCGGCGCCGCCGACCTCGTCGGCGCCCGCCGCGATCGCGGCCTCGGCCGCGGGGCCGGTCGCGAACACGATGACGCGGGCGGTCTTGCCCGTGCCGTGCGGGAGGATGACGGTGCCGCGCACCATCTGGTCGGCCTTGCGGGGGTCGACCGCGAGCTTGAGCGCGACCTCGACGGTCGAGTCGAACTTCGCCGAGCCGGTCTGCTTCGCGAGCGCGACAGCCTCGGTCGGGGTGTAGAACTTGTCAGCGTCGATCTTCGCCGCTGCAGCCTGGTATGCCTTGGACTTCGCCATGATCTTCTCCCCTTCCTAGTTCTCGACCGTGATGCCCATGGAACGGGCGGTGCCGGCGATGATCAGCGAGGCGGCCTCGATGTCATTGGCGTTCAGGTCGGGCATCTTGGCCTCTGCGATCTCGCGCACCTGATCCTTGGTGAGCTTGGCCACCTTGGTCGTGTGCGGGGTCGACGAGCCCTTGGCGACGCCGGCGGCCTTCTTGATGAGCTCCGCCGCGGGCGGGGTCTTCAAGATGAACGTGAAGCTGCGGTCCTCGTAGACGGTGATCTCAACGGGGATGACGTTGCCGCGCTGGGCCTCGGTCGCCGCGTTGTACGCCTTGCAGAACTCCATGATGTTGACGCCGTGCTGACCGAGCGCGGGGCCGATCGGCGGGGCGGGGTTGGCAGCGCCGGCCTTGATCTGAAGCTTGATCAGGCCGGTCACCTTCTTCCTGGGTGCCATTTCTTTTCCTTTCATCGAGCGGATGCCGGGGCATCCTCTCTCCCGCTCTTCCGGCCGTTCCGGAGGGCGGTGATCTGTGGGGCTAGAGCTTGGTGACCTGGTCGAACGACAGCTCGACCGGGGTCTCGCGCTCGAAGAGCGACACGAGCACGGTGAGCTTGCCGCTCTCCGGCTTGATCTCGCTGATCGTGCCGGGCAGGCCCGCGAACGAGCCTTCCTTGATCGTGATGGTCTCGCCGACCTCGAAGTCGACCTCTGCCGGGATGCTGCGCGACTGCGTCGCGGATCCCTTCGCGGCGCCGCCCGACTTGGTCTGGGCGACCTCCTTGACCTCGACGAGCGACTTCAGCATCGTGAAGGCCTCCTCGAAGCGGAGGGGGGTGGGGTTGTGGGCGTTGCCCACGAAGCCGGTGACGCCGGGCGTGTGGCGGACGACCGACCAAGTGTCCTCGTTCAGCTCCATGCGCACGAGCACGTAGCCGGGGATCCGCACGCGCGTGACCATCTTGCGCTGGCCGTTCTTGATCTCGACGACGTCCTCCATCGGGACCTCGATCTGGTAGATGTCTTCCTCTACCTCGAGCGTGGACTTGCGCTGCTCGATGTTCGCCTTCACCTTGCGCTCGAAGCCCGCGTACGAGTGGATGACGTACCACTTGCCGGGGAGCGAGCGGAGCTCGGCGCGGAACGCCTCGTACGGGTCGGCGTCCTCGTCGACCTCGGCGTCGCCGTCGTCCTCGGTGCCCTGCGATACATCGCCCGCGAGGGCCGACGGGTCCTCGTCGGCTTCGGCCTCGTCGACGACGGATGCCGCGGCATCCACCTCGGCGAGGAAGTCGTCATCGAGCACGGGCGCGTCGGGCTCGCCGTTTATGTCGGGGCCGTCGTAGGGGGTCACGTCGCCGGCGTGCTCGGCGGCCTCTTCGGCCGCCTCCTCGGCGATGGAGTCGTTCAGCACCTCTGCGGCCGCTTCGCTCTCGGCTGCTTGATCGAGGTTGAGTGCGTCGTTCACGATGGCGTCTGCCTCCGGGTCGTCGATGTCGATGTCTTCGGCGTCGCCCGAGTCGCCGTCCTCGTCATCCACGATGTGGATCGCGGCGTGCTCTGCGGGCTCGACGGAGCGCTCCTCCTGCGCGAGGACGTTGCCCTCCTGGGCTTCGTCGTCCTCGCTGGACTGTTCCGCGGCGGTCGCCCAGTCGGCGTCGTCGACATATCTTTCAGACACTGAGATCTCTTTCGTTCGGGGGGCGGGGCGCCTGGATCAGGCGGCGTCCGCGTGCGTCGCGTCGGCGACGGGTCAGGGGTTCACGGCTTGGCCGGGAACACCGAAGACGACCGTCGTGAGCCACGAGAAGAGCAGGTCGAGCCCGTACACGAGCCCCATCATGATGACCACGAAGCCGAGCACGACCGCCGTGAACTTCAGCAGCTCCTGGCGGGTCGGGGTGACGACCTTGCGCAGTTCCGCGATGACCTGACGGATGAACACCGCGATGCGAGTGAAGATGTTCGGCTTCTTCTCGCGTGTGGCGCCGCCAGCCGCGACCACCTCGCCGCCGGGTTCGTCCTGGACCATCCTGAATGTACCTTTCGTGTGTCAGCGTGGGCTGACGCGCAGGGCGGACAGGAATCGAACCTGCAACCTGCGGTTTTGGAGACCGCTGCTCTGCCAATTGAGCTACCGCCCTAGAGACCGTTCTGGCCTCGGGATGCCCGCACTTCTCCGCCGCGCACTGTGTGAGAGGGTGTGTGCCCTACCGCGGGCACGGCGAAAGAATGCAGACTTCAACTGCATCCACCAGTCTACGGCATGCCTCCGCCCGGGGCGAACCGACCCGGAACTTCCCCATGGCCCGAGGACGGCATCACCCGCGCGAGGATCGCCCTCACGTCCTCCGGGTCGAACTCGTCCGTCGACGCGGCGAGCTCCTCCGGAGCGAACCAGCGGATGTCGACGATGTCGTCGTGCTCGCTCTCGGTCCAGTCGTCGCGCACGATGTCGAACCGGTGCGTGCGCAGCAGATAGTACGTGGCATCCGTCTCGTCGAACTCATGCCCGCGCGGCAGGGCCCGCCGCTCGTGCCAGACGGGCTCCCCGAGCGACTCGACTCGCAGGCCCGTCTCCTCGAAGAGCTCGCGCACGGCCGCAGCGCCGACATCCTCGCCGGGATCGACGCCCCCACCCGGCGTCAGCCACCGCTCCGGCAGGATGCGGCGTGACCAGTGCGTCTTCATCAGAAGGATCGCGCCGTCCTCATCGATCACGAGGATGCGCGCGGTATGCCTGACGGTCGTGCTCACCCCGCGACACCATCCGCACCGGACAGCGTCATCGATTCCCCTCGAGCGCCATCCGCAGCCCGACGGCCTCCGTCAGCTCATCGAGCGCGCTCGCGAGCTCCTCCAACCGCGCCCCGTCGAGCCCCGGCAGCATCTCGGCGATCCGCGCCACCAGCACCGGTGCCTCGTCCCGCCCGGACCCACCCACACCCTCAGTCGAGTTCACAACCCGATTCTCCCAGCGATCGCGGGAACCTACGCCCCAACCCGGATGAGCTTCTTGTTCACGAACTCGTCCGCCGCCAGCAACCCCATCTCGCGCCCCGTCCCGCTGCGCTTGACGCCGCCGAACGGCAGCTCCGGGCTGTCGGCGAGCACCACGTTGACGTAGACCATGCC
>DASUQB010000465.1:0-5227 GCA_036280835.1 Microbacterium sp.
GGTCGGGCATGAACGGGCCGGGCGCCGGTCCCACGAAGCCCACGCGGTCGGGTACGTAGCGCAGCAGGAACACCCACACGACCGCGAGCAGCAGGGCGCCGGCGACCATGAGGAACCCGGCGTAGCTGAGGGTGAGCTTGAGCCGGACGCTCATGCCGGGCGCTCTCTCCACGGTCCCCTCGCTCACGCCCGCTGGGTGTCGATGCGGTACCCGGCGCCGGCCACGGTGGCGATGATCCCGGGTTCGCCGAGCCGCTTGCGCAGTCCCGAGACCGTGATCCGCACGGCGTTGGTGAACGGGTCCGCGTTCCGATCCCACGCCCGCTCCAACAGCTCCTCGGCGCTGACGACACCGCCCTCGGCGGCGACGAGAACCTCGAGCACCGCGAACTGCTTCCTGGTCAGCGCGACGTAGCGGCCGTCGCGATGGACCTCCCGCCGGAACGGATCCAGTCGCAGGCCCGCGATCTCGCGCACCGGCGGCCTGTTCTGGGCGCGCCTGCGGTCGAGCGCCCTGAGCCTGAGCACGAGCTCCCGGAGCTCGAACGGCTTCGTGAGGTAGTCGTCGGCACCGATCTCGAACCCCGAGGCCTTGTCGTCGAGACGGTCGGCGGCGGTGAGCATGATGATCGGCATGTCGCTGCCGGAGGCGACGATGCGCTTGGCGATCTCGTCACCGGTCGGCCCGGGAACGTCGCGGTCGAGGACGGCGATGTCGTAGGCGTTGACGCTCAGCAGCTCCAGAGCGGTGGCGCCGTCACCCGCGACGTCCGCCGCGATCGCCTCCAGGCGCAGGCCGTCGCGGATCGCCTCCGCCATGTAGGGCTCGTCCTCGACGAGCAGCACGCGCATGCTCCGATGCTAGGGCCGGCGCATATCGCCGGCGTATCGAAAACCGCATACGCGCCCGCAACACCACGCTGCCTTGACTGGGGGCGTGATCCGCGTCGCCTGCCTGCTGGTCGTCATCGCAGTCCTCGCCGCAACCCTCGGCTACGAGTTGCCGGCGTCCTCGTCGCCGACGGCCGCTTCACCCGTCGACGTCCCCCGCGGGGAGCACCGCGATGCGCTCGGCGAGGCCGGCGGTGCCGTCCCCGACGACACGACGGTCTTCGACGACGGGATCCCGGGTGTGGCCAAGCTCGACCCCGATCTGCTCGGTGCCCTGCGCCGAGCCGCGACCGATGCCGCGGACGAGGGCGTCGGGGTCTTCGTCGACAGTGGCTGGCGATCACCGGAGTACCAGCACCAGCTTCTCGACGAGGCGATCTCGCAGTACGGCTCAGAGGAGGAGGCCGCTCGATGGGTGGCCACCCCCGAGACGTCCGCACACGTGAAGGGAGACGCGGTCGACATCGCCCCCTCCGGTGCCGCGACGTGGTTGTCTGCGCGCGGCGCCGCCTATGGGCTGTGCCAGATCTACGGCAACGAGCCCTGGCACTACGAGCTGCGTCCCGAGGCCATCCGTCACGGGTGCCCTCCCGTGTACGCCGACCCGACGCACGATCCGAGGATGCGGCAGTGACCGTCAGTGCCGGACGGCGGCCAGCGCGGCGCGGACGAACAGCCCGGTCGTAGCCGGTCGCTCGCCCGGATCCTTCGCCATGGCGCGCGCCAGCACGCGGCCGAGCTCGACGGGTAGGTCCGGGCGGACGTCCTCGAGGCTCGGCGGGGCCTGGTGCACGTGCGCCCACACCTTGTCGAGGTCGCTGTCGCGGTCGTAGGGGACGCTGCCGCTCAGGCACTGGTAGAGCACGCACGCCAGCGCGTAGGTGTCCGCCCGGCCGTCGAGCTCACGACCCTGCGCCTGCTCCGGCGCGATGTAGTCGGCGGTACCGATCGCCAACCCCGTGCCGGTCAGCTCGCGCGGCGCCGAATGCTCCTTGGTCAGGCCGAAGTCGGTGAGGTACCCGTGCTCCTCCTCGTCGCGCTGCGCCACGAGCACGTTCCCCGGCTTGACGTCGCGGTGGACGAGCCCGCGGCGATGGGCGTCGTCCAGCGCCCCGGCGACGTGGTCGACGAGCCGGAGGGCGCGCCCGGTCTCGAGCCGGCCCTTGCTGCGGAGGATCGCCCGCAGGTCCGTCCCGTCGATGTACCGCATGGTCACGTACAGCACGCCGCGCTCCTCCCCGGCGTGGAAGACCTCGACGGCATGCGGGTGGTCGATCGAGGCCGCCAGCCGGCACTCCGACTCGAAGCGCGCACGGAACGTGGGATCGGACGCCAGTGCCGGTGCCATCACCTTCAGGGCGACCCGCCGGCCGAGCATGAGATCGGTGACCCGGTAGACGATGCCCATCCCGCCGCGCCCCGCGATCCCGTCCACGCGATGACCCGCGAACACGGACCCGACCTCCAGCAGCCCGGATGCGTCGACGGGCTTCCGGACCTCCGGCGCCGCGATGGCGCGAGCACCGAGGCTCGGATCCAGATACCCGCGGCCCGCGACCACCGCGCGGATGGCATCCACCAGCTGCCCCTCCGCCGCGTCCTTGAGCACGTAGCCGCTCGCGCCGGCGGCCAGCGCGTCGCGCGCGAACCCGTAGTCGTCGTGCATGGTGAGCATCACCACCGCGCAGCCGGGCGCGGCGGCCAGCAGGCTCGGGATCGCATCGATGCTGGGCGTGCCGGGCATCGTGACGTCCAGCAGCACGATCCGGGGACGGAGGTGGCCAGCGATCTCGATCGCCTCGTCCGCGTCGCCCGCCTCCGCGACCACCCTGAGGTCGTCCTCCGCCTCGAGGATGCGGCGCAGCCCGCCGCGGACCAGCGCGTGGTCGTCGGCGAGCACGACCCTGATCGGAGCCTGCGCGTCCTCTGCCGAGTCCATCCTCCGCCCGACTCTAAACCGGCGCCTCGTTTCGTGAGAATGTCGATGCGCGCGGTCCGGCTCCGACGTCTCGGGTGCAAGGGCCATCCGGCCGCCACCAGCCAGAGGAGTCACACCGTGAAGTACGTGGTCCTGATCCATTCCAACCCGCAGCCGTGGGGACACCCGGCCGGGGACTTCGTCGCGGAGCTCGAGGCGTTGCCCGAAGCGCAGCGACGCGATGAGCGCCGAGCAGCGCTGCCTCAACGCGCGCGCCGCGGCATCAGCTCATCGCTCGTCGTAGTAGCCGTCGATCGGGGCCCTGGCCTCGTCGAACAGCGCCGGCCCCTCGTAGGCCACCTCGGCCGCGTCCGGGCTCGGCGACCCGGGCGGCTTGAGGCCCGCGAACTGCTCGCCGGAGAGCGCGAACACCACTCGCCCCAGGCCCGAGCGCGCGATCGCGCCCTTGCACATCGGGCACGGCTCGGTGCTCGTGTACATCGTCGTCCCGGCCGCCACTCCGCGCTCGAGGTTGCGCGACGCCCAGAGCGCCGTCTTCAGCTCCGGATGGGCGGTGATGTCGTTCTCGGTCACGACCGTGTTGCGATCCTCGACCAGCACGTCACCGTCGGGTCCGACCAGCAGCGACCCGAACGGCATGTCACCCGCGGCGCGCGCCTCGGCGGCGAGCTCGATCGCCCTGCGCAGGTGGCGTTCGTCGGCCCGGCTCATGCCGAATGGAGCGTGGGTCGGTAGACGAGCTCCTGGATGCGGCCGTCGAGCGTCAGGCTCTCGATCAGCTCGAGGTCGAAGTCGGCCGCACCCTGGAAGATCGGGTCCGCCCCGGTCTGGCCGCTGATGACGGGGAAGAGCGACACCTGGACGCGGTCGACCAGGCCGGCGGCCATCAGCGCCCGGTTCATCGACAGGCTGCCGTGCGAGCGCAACGGCACCTCGGACTCCTCCTTGAGCCGGGCGACGACGTCGACGGCGTCGCCGCTCACGAGCGTCGCGTCCGGCCAGTCGAGCGGTCCTTCGAGGGTCGTCGACACCACGGTCGTCGGCATGGTCTTCATCCGGGTGTTCACCGGGTCGGTCTCCCTGGATTCCTCGCTCCGGCCCAGGTAGTGCAGGAACTCCCGGAAGGTGTTGGCCCCTAGGACCAGCCGCTGGTCCTCGCTGTACTGGGCGAGTCGGCGGTCGAGGAACTCAGGACCGTCCTTGCTCCAGTAGCCGCCCCAGTCGCCGCGCTCGTTGTAGGAGCCGTAGCCGTCGAGGGTGCAGAAGACGTCGAAGGTGTAGGTGGCGGTCATGCCCGCACCGGGAGGCCGAGCAGCTCGTCGATCTGGCCGACGGCCGCGGTCATGCCGGCGTCCGTGCCCATCGCGAGTATCCGCTCCATCGCCTCGTCGCTGGCCCATGCCGCGGTGATGACCATCTGCGTGCCGCCGCCGGCCGGCTCGGAGAGGGCGACGCGGATCACCCCGATGGGCTCGTCCGGGACCGGGTTGCCTTCGGCGTCGGCGAAGCCGTCCTCGAACTCCAGCGCGTGGGGCGGGTCGACCGCGCGCACGCGCCACCGGCCCCGGTGCCGGTCGCCGTCGGGGCCGGTCATGGTGTAGGCCACGGCGCCGCCCGGCGTCAGGTCGTGCTCCGTCACCGTCGCTGGGAACCCCGGCGGTCCCCACCAGCGCTCGAGCTGGCGCGGATCGCCCCAGACCTGCCAGACGCGATCGACGGGCGCGTCGAAGCGCGCGGTGATGGTCATGGTCCGGGCGGCGGCGTCCTTGGCCACGTTCGTGACGGTCATTGCGGTGCTCCTTCAGTCGGGTCGGCGAGGACCTCTCCGATGCGGTCGATGCGCTCGCGCCACAGCGCCTCGAGATCGTCGAGCAGTCGATGGGCGGTCCGGAGCGTGGCGACGTCGCCCCTTACGCGCTGCTCCCGGCCGTGGCGGGTCTTGGTGACCAGCCCCGCGCGCTCGAGCGCCCCTACGTGCTTGTGCACCGCGGCGAAGCTGATCGGATAGAGCCGGGCCAGGTCGGACACCGAGTGCGGGTCGCGCAGCACCACCGCGAGGATGTCGCGGCGGGTGGGGTCGGCGAGGGCATGGAAGAGCGCGTCGGTCCGCTTGGTCTCGGACGTACCTACAACCATTCGGTTGTACGTTAGCACCTAGGTCCGGGTGCGGCGAGCCGTAGTCGGCCACGCCGGGTGGCTCCGCGGGAGACGCCTGCTCGCCCCCACCCCGGGGCGGCGGCGTGGTGGGAGGGTTCTCTCATCGCACGAACCCACCAGGCGATCAGATGAACTCCCTCCTCCACATCACTCACGCGAACGCCGTCTCCGCCGAGCGGCTGGCCGTCCGTCGCAACCGGCGCTGGAGCAAGTAGTCATGCGCTCCTTCGCCCCGACGGG
>DASUQB010000466.1:0-11923 GCA_036280835.1 Microbacterium sp.
CTGCTCGACCACGAGGGGCGCATCGTCGTGATCGACCTGCCCCAGATCGTCGACGTCGCGGCGAATCCGCAGGGACTGGACTTCCTCTACCGCGACGTCGTCAATGTCTCCACGTGGTTCGCGCGCAGGGGGCTGGACAACGAACCGGAGGACGTCTTCGCGCACCTCGTCGGCGTGATGTGGTGACGCCGACGTCGCGATGTGGGATCAGCTGGGCTCCTTCGCGCAGGTCCTCGCTGAAGGCTGGACAGCACGAAGGGCTCCGACGCCGGGGCGGCGGAGCCCTTCGTGATCGGCCTGGGATCAGCGCACGCCCTTGGCGGGAGTCGCCTGGAAGGCCTTCTCGATCTCCTGCGAGAACGTGTTGCCCGCGGCATCCTTCGCGGTCACCCGCAGGTCGACCCAGCCGCCCTTGTCGGAGACCGGGATCTGCGCCGCGTAGGCGCTGACGAGCGCGCGGCTCTTGACGAAGATGTCGCCGTCGCCCTCGACGGGGCCCGAGGGGGCGTCCGTCGTCGCCGCTGCCAGCGAGATCGGCCTCCACTCGCCGCCCGCCGTGCGGACCTCGAGCGTCGCCTCGGTGATCGCACCTGCCGGAGCGGAGCCGGCGACGTGGCCCAGCTCCAGGCCGAGCGGGATGGTCGCGCCCTTCTTACGGCCTTCCCCAACCAGATTCCCTGCGTTGACGTCGACATCGTAGAACGCCTGGATCATCGGCAGCAGCCGGTAGTCCCAGTCGCCGAGCTGACCGGCCGAGGTGAACGTCCAATCGGTGACCGTCCTCGTCGATCCCTTCAGGTGGGAGCCGTCGTGGGTGGCCGTGCTCACCACGCGCCAGTCCTGCTCACCGTCGGGGAGGTCGGACACGTTCGCTCCCTGGTACTGGGCCTGCTTGATCAACTGGCCGTCGATGTAGACGTCGGTGAGCTGCTGCACGGTCGCCGGCTCCATCCAGGTGTCGAAGGCACCGGTGTGGGCCGAGTCACCGCCGTCCGCCCAGCTGGGCACATTGATCTGCGCGTAGTCCGACACGCGGTACGGGACCCAGTAGCCGACGCCGACGTAGGGACGAACCACACCGCCGAAGTACTCCACCTCGAGACGGCTGCCCGGCTCGTAGTCGCGGAGGATGTCGCGCATCTCCCAGCGAACGGACTCGACGCCGACGCCCTGCGTCCAGCGCAGGTCCTCGGTGTTCACCCACTCCTCGCGGACCACGCCGCGCTCGGCGCGCATGAAGTAACCGGACCCGTACTGGGCACCCGGCACGAAGTCGTACCGGAACTCGCCCAGCAGCTCCTTCTGACCGTGGTACGTGGTGTCGATGCGCGTGAGGTCCTTCGGGACGTAGGCCAGGTCGGCCGGAATCTCGCCGTGGCTGTAGCGGGCGATGTCGTACACCACGTCCGCGTACTCGTCGCCCACGGCCGTGACGGTGACCTTCTTCTTCGCCATCTCGGCGAGCAGCGCCCGCCCGTCCACACCGCTGATGGAAGCGACCGGGATGGTGGCATCGGACTCGAAGTCGTCCGAGCCCACCCAGGTGGTCAGCTCGCCGTCGGCGTCGTTCGCGAGGATGACCAGCTTCGCACCGGCCGCCGCCGCGTGGGCGACCGCCTGTCCGGGGGTCACGTCGCCGGAACGGGAGACGACCGCGACCTTGCCCGTGAGGTCGACCGCGGCGACCGCCTCGGCGCTGCCGTTCCCGGCATCGACAGCGGTGGCCTTGATCTCGCCGTTCAGGAACGTCGACCCGACCTGCAGGATGATGTCGAGGGGCTGCTTGCCCGCCTTGACCGTGAGCATCGGCTCCCACAGGCGCCAGCGCGTGGTGAAGTCGAACTCGGCGTCGTCGACCATCATCGGCTGCGCCCACATCTCATCGACGCGCACCGGCATCATGGCGCTGGCGGTGAAGCCGTCGGCGCGCACATCCATGCGCGCGAAGGACTGCTCGAGGTCGTCGCGTCCGACGTCCACGGTCACCTCCTTCGCCGTCCGAGCGTCGAGTTCGACCGTGGTGTCCTGCGTGAGCGTCAGCTTCGGGTCGCCCACGAAGACGCTCGCGAGCGTGTCAGGGGTGCGGTCGATGTCCATCCACGACACGACGGTGTAGTCGCCCTTCACAAGGCGCAGGGTCGTCTCGCCCTCGACGAGCACCGGCTCCGCCCACTCGTTCGCTGCATCCCACACGAGGGCGTACGCCGCGGTCGGCGCGCCCTCGAAGTCCGTCGCAGTGATCGTGAGGTCGTAGCGCTCCAGCTCGGAGATGGTGCCGAGCGCCGTCCGGGAGACCGCGACGCCGTCCACGGACCCGACCAGGGCGCCCGAGAGCTGCGTGCCCGCGGGCACCTTCGCCGGGTCGACCGTCATGGCCACCGACGCGGTACCGCCGGCGGGAATGGTGAGCGACTCGGCATCCATCGTGAGGGCGTCGAACGCGATGCCCGCAGTCAGCGGTCCGGGGCCTTCGCCGCCGCGGCCGGGGGTCGTGTCGGCGAGCGTGACGGCGAGGTCGACCGTGATCTCGGCGTCCGTGCGGTTGGTGTATTCGACCACGCGCTCGACCGGCGTCGGCTCCTCGCCCCACATCAGCATGCCGAAGTCGCCGGAGCCGGACGCGATGACCGGCGCGTCGAGCGCGGCGTCCACATCGATCACGCCGGTGCCACCCTGGTAGGACGTGTAGTCGCCCGCGACGGCCGTGCTCGCGAGCGCCGCCTTCAGCTGCTCGGTCGTGAGCTCGGCGTTCGCGCTGAGCAGGATCGCCGCGGCGCCCGCCACGTGCGGCGTCGCCATCGAAGTCCCGCTCATGGCGATGTACGAGCCGTCGCCCCCGCTGTCGGCGGAGCGCGCCGCGGTGACATCGTTGCCGGGACCGGTGACGTTCGGCTTCATCGCGCCCGAGCGCGACAGCGGCCCCTGGCTCGTGAAGTACGACAGCGCCCCCGACGGGTCGTCCACGGAGCCGACCGTGAATGCCTGCTCGGCCGAACCGGGTGCGCCGATGGTCTCGGCGAAACCGGCGTTGCCGGCCGCGACCACGAAGAGCGACCCGGTCTGCTCGGCGATCGTGTTGAGCGACTCCGCCATCAGGTCCTTGCCGTCCGAGGGCGACTGCGAGCCGAGACTCATCGACACGATGGGGGCGTTCTCGCCCGCCCACTCCATCGCCTCGATGATCCAGGAGTCCTGCCCGTAGCCGTCGGCGCCGAGCACCTTGCCGACCAGCAGCTTCGCGCCGTCGGCGACCCCGCGGTGCGTGCCGCCCGACGCGGCACCGGTGCCGGCGATGGTGGAGGCGACGTGCGTGCCGTGACCGTTGGGGTCGGAGGCGACCTCCTCGCCCGGAACGAAGCTCATCGAGCTGTCGAGCACGTGGCCCTGGAGGTCCGGGTGCGTGTCGTCGTAGCCGGTGTCGAGCACCGCGACGGTGACGCCCTCGCCGGTGTGCCCCTGGGCCCACGCCTCGGGGGCGTCGATGTAGCCGACGCTGCCGTCGAGCGTCGCTCGCACCTTGCCGTCGAGGTGGATGGCGGTGATGCCGGCGGACAGCGACGGGGTGGCCGAGAAGCTCTGCGCCGACGGGGAGGTCAGGGCGGCCCAGGCCGACGCCGTCTCGGCGTGGCCGAGCGTCGCCGCCGCGCCGTCGATGCTCGACAGCTCCGCCTGCACCTCGAGGCCGGGAAGGGGCGCGGCGAAGGTGCTCGCACCCCCGCCGTCCCGCTCGACGATGATCGGCGTCGCCCCGACGGACGCGTCGTCGTACCCGTTCTCGATCAGCAGCGACACGTTGAAGAGGTCGGGGTCCAGGGCGCCCGACGCGAGGTACGGCAGGGCGGCGTCCGGCATCACGTGCAGGTCGTCGCCGACCTCGTAGGTGCGGGCACCGGCGCCGGGGATCGCCGTCTGGATGTCGACGGTGTGCGTGCCGTCCGACAGGTCGGTGACGGTGACGCGGTCGCCCGTGATCAGGGTCACGGACGTGGAGCCGCCTGCGACGGCGTCGGCGGGGCGGGGAGATGCCGGGGCGGCGGTTGCGACGGCGGGAAGGGCCGTCAGGCCGATGCCTGCGATCCCGATCGCGAAGCCGCTTGTGGCGGCGACGATCGGACGCAGGCGGCGGCCGGTGGGGGGAAGGGACATGCCTGAACCTCTCGAGGTGGGGGGAGTAACCGCTCCGAACCTCTCACGAGTGCGGCCGAATGGTCCTGGCGGACAGGTGCCATTGGCGAGGATCCGTCAGGCCGCGCCGGCGGCGCCGGTCGCACGGATCGCCGGCAGCAGCCATGTGAGCCGGTCGATGCGCCGGGGCGGTTCCACCGACCGCTACCGGTTCAGCGTGACGGCGGCCCCGAACTCGCCGCTGTTGTCGGCGAGATCGGTGTCGTTTATCCCGAGCAGCAGGTCCCCTTGACCGGGACACTCGTACGTCGTTCCCGTTCCGACGGGGAAGATCTCGGGAGTGGTGCTGAGCCTGCCGATGACCGATCCCGTGTTCTCCTCGGGCAGCACGCGGGTCTCGGCGGGCTCGGCATCCACGCCATCGGGACCGATCTCGGAGTCCGGAGTCTCGTCGAGCCAGCCCCGCCCGCTCACCTCGATCACGAACTCGTCGCCGAGGTTGCAGTAGAGCCCGACATCGACCCAGTCGATGTCGAGCGGGACGGCGACCTCGGCGGTGCTGTCCGAGCCACCGGTGCCGGCCTCGTCGCCGGCGAAGGGACCCCACCGCATCGAGGCAGCGACAGCGATGCCCGCCCCGATGGCGAGCGCCGCGACCACGCCGATGACCGCCCATCGCCTGGGGGTGAGCGAGCGCGCCGGCTCGGCGGGCGACGCGGCGGCTGGTTGCGCGCGCGCCGTCCCGCGCACCGGTGCCGGCGCTGTCCCGTCAGGATGCCGCGGAAGAGGCTTCCTCCCCTCGGGAGCCGCCGGCGGCGCGGCGAGATCGAACAGACGGGCATCGCCGCGCAGGTAGAGCACCGGCGTGACCCACTCGAGCGTCCCGCGCCCGAGTCCCAGGATGCCGATCCGGCCGCTCCTCACCGCCTCGTCGATCCCGCGATTGTGGGCCAACGCGGTGTAGAAGCCTCTCGCGAACGCGAGGGCGGCGGCATCGCTGATCGAGAACTGCATCGCGGCGACGGCGCGGATGCCGCTGTGCGCGAGCGCCGCGGCGGTACCCGAGAACAGATCGGTCGTTCCGCCGGCTCCCGACTGGCACGAGTTGAGCACGACCAACCGTGGCGTCGGCTCGGCTTCATCCAGCAGGTCCGCGAGGGCCGACGCCGTGACGTAGTCCGCTCGATGATTGCGCCCGACGAAGGCCAGCACGCCTTCGTCGGTGACGGTGTCATACGTGCCGTGGCCGATGAAGTGCAGGACGTGCCACTCCCGCTCGAGCAGCTTCGCATGAAGCGCATCCCACGACACATCCTCGAGCCACCGCAGTTCGACGCTGCCATCCTCGATCTGCGCCCTCAGCGCTTCCTCGAGCCGTTCTCGTTCCAGGTCCACGTCGAGCGTCGGCAGGCCCCGAGGGGACGAGATCATGCCGAGCACCCGGAGCGGACGCGTGATCTTGAGGACCGGCGAGCCGGGTGCGGGGACATTCCGCACGAGCGGATCCCGACGGCAGAGGTAGAGCTGCGCCTCGGAATCGTAGAGGGCCTCCCAGGGCAGGGCGGCCAGTCCCGGGGCGATCAACCGCAGGGCGATCTGCACGCTCATGCCCCGCTCGGAGGCGACCGCCATGCTCGTGCGGTAGGCGGCGGCCACGCTTCCGGTGAACGCCGCATCGAACAGTCGCCGGCCGACATCCTGGATCGCCGCTTCGTTGTCCGACATCACACGGCGTGCCGCGACCGACGACGACAGAACGCTGGCCTCGAGCAGCGGTCGGCGATCGAGCATCTCGTCGAGGTCGAGGCTGAATCGCTCGCTGGGCTCGCCCCCGCCCACCGACTTGAGCACGCGCGTGATGTAGGAGCCCGTCTCGGGTCCGGGCCCGATCTCCAGCTCCATCACGGCAGAGTCCATTTGGGGAACATTGTCCCGCCGCGGTGCCTTCGGCAACAGGGGGCGGGGAGCCCGCCGATCAGCGACCCAGCCGGGCGCTCGAAGCCTCCATTGCATTCCTGCGCGGCCTGCGCTATCAATGAGGCGTCCGGCAGGGGCGGAGGCCGGACGGCCGAGCCGCGGGGGTATGGCATGAGCGCCCAGGCAGAACTGGCAGCCGGAATCGTCTTTGCCGATGGCCGGGGAGTCGACCGCGTCCTGCGGGTGAGCGACGCCGCGGACGTCCTCGCACAGACCCTCGGCCCGAGCGCGCTCTGGCATGGCCCCGGGAACGCCGGCGCAGCGATTCCCTCCGACCTGCGCGGGGCGGCCGCATACGGTGACGAACTGCCACGGTGGCGCTCGATGCCCGATATCACACCGGACGAGCGAACCGCGCTCGCGGCCGCCTGGGATGACGCGGCGGCACCGGACGGCGGCGGGGCAAGGGGGGCGCAGTTCCTGCGGCTGCGCGTCGACAGCGCCGGGGACGTCCGCCGACTGCGCGCCATCGCAGACGTGAACCAGCTGCTGATCGTTCCCTCGCTGGACTCGCGCGGGCGCCGGCGACCGTTCGAGTGGCGCTGGCCGCTCTCCGTCGGTGTCGCCCCGGGACCGCGCGCACAGGAGTGGCTGGCGCAGATACGCGATTCCTCGCACCACGGGATGGTCTTCGATGCGGAGCTGTGCGACCCGACCGGCAAGTACGACATCGCTGTGGTGAGCTTCGCGGAGCTGCCGGCTCTGACGGAAGAGTGGCTGTCATTGGTCGGCGACGTGCCGTGTGTCATCGTCGCGGGAACCACCTCTGCCGAACAGATGCTGCAAGAGCTCGAGTCCACGCTCGAGCCGGCGATCGCGGTCGCGTTCGGCGGAGACCCCGCCGAATGGTGGAACCCGCTCCTGGACGAGATGTGCCACGACCTGCCGATCGATGTGGCCGTTGAAATCGTGGCCAGGCACCGTGGCACGGACGCACTGATGGCGGGGCCCCGCCGCGGACTCGACATCACCGCCTCGGCCCACTGGTTCGCGGCCGTGGCCCCTGATGTTCCTGAGCTCGAGGCGGCCTTGGCGGGACTTGCTGCGTGGGACTGGACATCGGAAGGCGGCGGGACAACCGCCGGTGCCCGGATCATCCGCCGGGCCAGGGACAGCGGCGCGGACCCGCACACCGTCATCTTGGCGGGGACGCGAAGCATCCCCTTCCCTCCTTCGGTCCCCGTGGAGATGACGCCCTCCCCTCCCCCCGCCTCAACCGGAGCGATCCCTCTTCCTCCCCCCGCCTCGACCGGAGCGATCCCTCTTCCTCCTCCCACGTCAGCCGGAGAGGCCCCTTCCCCTCCGCCCGTTCCGGTGGGGGCGGAACGGCCGGGGGATGTGGCCACGACGACGCCCCCGGCCGACGAGCAGCGAGTGCGGGACCAGCCCCGGCGGCTGGTCGCCCGCGTCTGGGACGGGGAAGCGGTCGTGGATTCGGTCCTTCCTCCCGCGCGCGATCTTCGGCTGGCGGTGCGCATCGCGCTCCCGGAGAGAGGAGACGTCGGGGCAGACGAGCCCGCCCCCTCGCTCTCTTTCGGTGAGCAGTCGACGGTGGAGCTCCAGGTCGCTGTCCGCAGCGACGTATGGGATGTCCAGCCCGCGCCGCAGAAGATCTCCGTGTCGCGCGACAAGCCGGCCGTGCCGAGCTCCTGGGCCGTCTTCCCGTTCTCCACACCCGCAGAGGGCGGCCTCGTGAGCGTCGAGATCGTGCTGCTCTATCGCGGCAAGCCACTCCAGGCCGCGACATACGTCTCACCCGTGCGCAGCATCGGTCTCCCCGGCGAACGGCCGACGCTGATCACCTTCGCGCTCTCGGGCCCCGACGAGCCGACCGAGGATCTGCGGCCGGTTGCCGCCCACCTCGACGGCCGGAGGTCCGACCTGGTCCATCTCGGCGGGCACGGCGGCGCGGTGACGATCTCCGACGTTCAGGACAAGCTGGATGCCATCGAGGACCGGGTGTCGAGGGTCTTGGGGGTGACCGGCGCACCGGACTCGTTCGAAGACGAGCGGGCGGTGACCCTCCTCATCTCGCTCGCCCGCCTGGGCAGCGAACTGACGACGCTCCTGGAGCCGCTGCACCTCGGGAACGCCTCGAGCATCAACATGCTGGTCAATCCGCAGACCCCTGTTCTCCCCCTGGAACTGGCCTATGCGGGACCGCCGCCCGATCCCCAGAGAGCCAGGCTGTGCGCGCACATCACGGAGCCGCCGCCGCTCGGCGAGGCATGCGCACGCGTCAGCACGCGGATCGTGTGTCCCTACGCCTTCTGGGGGCTGCACCGGTCCATCGCGCGCACCGTCGCCTCGGAAGAAGAGGACGGAGGCGGCTCTCCGACGGCGTCGGGGGCGGCATCGACCATTCTGTATGCCGCCACCGTGATCGCCGACGACGGTGCGCCGTCGCCGAAACCGACCGACACGGTGCTCGTCTCGGCCGAACAGACCTTCCGGTCGGTCACGCGGGTGACGAGCTGGAGGGCCTGGCGGAAGGCCGTCAGAACCGTCAAGCCCGACCTGCTCGTGGTCCTCGGCCACACCCTGCGGGAGGGCAGCGAGACGAGGCTTTACATCGGCAAGCGCTCGTCGATCGCCCGAGTCGACATCTCGGCGGCGCTGCTGCGATCGGAAGGCAGCCCGAAGCCCCTGGTGCTTCTCATCGCCTGCTCCTCGGCGGCGCTGGGTGATTCGTTCGGAACGCTCCCGGGAGCGCTGACCGCGAAGGGCGCCGGCGCGGTGGTCGGGACCCTGTCGAAGATCGTGGGCCCTCAAGGTGCGGCCGCCACCGTGCAGCTGCTCCAGGCACTGCACGAGGCGGAGGGGAAGGGAAGCGTGGGCGACGCCGTCGCCGTCGCGCGGTACGCGCTGGTCGGCCAGAAGCGCCCGATCGGTCTCCTGCTGGTCTCCCACGGTGAGCTCGACTCCCGGGTCGGCTCGTGATGTTCGCCGTCGACATGCTGCCTGCAGGCCACGGCGATGCGCTGGTCGTCGAGTACGGACCGCGCGGTGCGCCGCACCAGCTGCTCATCGATGCGGGCCCCTTCCACTCGTGGGAGGGTGTGCGGGCCGAACTGCTGCGGCGGCGGAAGGACCGCTATGAGGTGTTCGTCGTCACCCACATCGACGAGGACCACATCGGTGGCGCCATCTCGCTGCTGGATGACCCCGACCTCAAGCATCGGATCGATCATGTGTGGTTCAACGGCTACGTGCACTGCGAATCCGGGGGCAACGTGCTGGGACCGGTCAACGGCGAACAGCTGACAACCCGCATCGCCGACGGCGGCTTCCACTGGAACGAGGGGTTCACACCTCGCGCGTCCGTGCACGTCGGAGGTCCCGTGGTCGTCCCGAGTTCCGGCGAGCTGCCGTTCCTCGATCTTCCCGGCGGAGCGAGGGCCGTCTTCCTGTCGCCCAACGGCGCGAAGCTGAAGGCCCTGGCGAAGGAGTGGGTGGAGGTCATCGAGAGGGCCGGGCTCGTGCCGGGGCACGGCGACGCCCGTCACACGACCAGCCCGAAGCCGCACGATCGCGCGTTCGATCCGCTTCCCGACCCGCTGGACGCGGCCGCGCTCGACGTTCTCGCCTCGAAGCGCGCCTCGGACGGCTCTCCGGCCAACGCGACCTCGATCGCCTTCGTCCTCGAGTTCGACGGGCAGCGCGTGCTTTTCGGAGCCGACGCGTACGCCGGCATCCTGACGAAGGGCCTCCGGCGCTACGCGGCCGGCGTCGGCGAGACCCGGCCGCACTTCGACCTCGTCAAACTGGCTCACCATGGCAGCAACGCGAACATCTCCGAGGAGATGCTGGGCCTGATCGACTGTCAGAGGTGGCTCGTCTCCACCAACGGCGACAACTTCGCGCACCCGGACGACGCGGCGATCGCGAAGGTCATCCGCTCCTCGGCCCGGCCGGTCACCTTCTACTGCAACTACCGCACACCGCGCACGGCCCCCTGGGAAGCGCTCGGCCCGGGCGTCGGCGCCGCATTCGTGTTCCCGCGCGCCGGCCGCGCATCCCTCCGCGTCGCCGTCTGAGGATGGAGGAACACGGATGCCCGCCGCGGAAGACGAGCGACGTCCGGCTCCGGCCACTGACCCGGCGGCCGCAGACGCATCGGAAGAGGCTCCCGCCCGCCGCCGCAACCTCGTGATCTGCCTGGACGGCACCAGCAACGAACCGGAGACCGGGGTCACCAACGTCGCCAGGCTGTACGAAGTCGCGCTCAAGAGCCCGGATCAGCTGGTCTACTACGACCCGGGAGTGGGGACGATGGGCGCCCGTGGTGCGGTCACGGCGTCGGGAAGGCAGCTCACTCGACTCGCCGGACTCATCGCCGGCTTCGGCATCAAGGACAACATCGAGGAGGCGTATGCATGGCTCGTCGACCACTACCGGTCCGGTGATCGCATCTACGTCTTCGGATTCTCCCGGGGGGCGTACACCGCACGCGCGCTGACCGGGATGCTGCGCACCGTCGGTCTGCTCCGCCCCGGTGCCGGCAACCTCATCCCCTACGCACTCAAGCTCTACGCGCGGGCCACGGGCGCGGACAGCCCGCGCGCCGATGTGCCTCCGGAGCTGCGCGAAGGGAAGCCCGCCGCGCAGCCCCGCGGGGCAGCGGGAAAGGACGTGGATGGCTTCTGGGAGATGCGCAACTCCTTCACCGCCCGATTCGGCAACCCCGAGTTCCCGCGTGCGTTCGATCGCCGGCATCCGCAAGTGCACTTCCTCGGCGTGTGGGACACCGTGAAGTCCGTGGGTTGGCTGAACTGGAAGGCGCGCATCGAACAGGCGCGTTGGCCGTTCACCGCCCGGATCACGAATGTGGGCATCGCCCGTCACGCGATGGCCATCGACGAGACCCGGTTCACCTTCCCCGTCTATCGCTTCGACGGCGACGCCGTCCGCGCATCGGGCGGCCGGTACAGGGAGCAGTGGTTCGCGGGCGTCCACAGCGATGTCGGCGGTCAGTACGACGACGATCACGGCCTGGCGGACATCGCCTTCGCGTGGATCGTCGGAGAGGCGGAGGATGCCGGGCTCCTCGTCGACGAGAAGGCCCTCGACCGTGTGCTCCAGCGACGGAAGGGGATCCGCCTCGACGAGCGGGCCCTGGCCGTGATCCACCGGAACGGCTGGTACTGGTGGCTCCTCGGAGGCTGGCGGCGTCGCCGCATCCACGCGGGCGACGAGCTGCACGAGAGCGTGTGGCGCCGTATCGACAGTGGAGGCCCGGACGCGAAGGGGCGTCCGTACCACCCTGTCCTGCCGGACGGCTTCAGCCGGCGGGCGGAGGACGAACGACAGAACTCCCGGAAATCCGGGGGTCTCGATCTGTAGCAGGAGCGGGGCTTGAACCCGCGACCTCACGTTTCGGGTTCGCCAGCCCGCACCGGGGGGCCTGATCTCGGCGAATCTCGATATATCTCGATCTGACCCGGGATTTCTTGCCCGCGATCAGTTGTCTTCGAGGACTGTTCTACGTCTAATCTCGGCCGAGTTCGAACCATCTGGGAACCGAACTTGCTGGATATGTGCGGGCTTATCGAATGCCAGCTCTGAGTAGCGAGACCCGGTTGTCCGGGCATCGCCATACGACAGCGTCGGCGCGTTCGCTTCGGGCACCCCCTGCGCGCCATTCACCGAGCCGGGTAAACGGGCGTCCCGTCCATCGGTTACCGCCGAGACCCCAAGCCGAGTCCGCGTCGCGGGGTTTGAGGATGTGGTGGCCGATGAGCCCCCGGCTTACGTTCCGCTGATTGGCGTTCCTCTATATGAGTGCACCAGCTGGAGAGTCGCCATTGCTCGTAAGCGCGGG
>DASUQB010000467.1:0-3963 GCA_036280835.1 Microbacterium sp.
CACGGCGCCGACAAGGGCATCCACACGCTCGAGCAGCACACGCTCGTTCTGGTCGGGACCGAGCAGCACGGGCACCACGAGCACGACGATGTCGACACCGGCGGCGGCGAGGTCGGACACCTCCGACGCCAGCCCGGCGGGAGTGCCATCGCCCAGCGCGGCCGCCGCGACGGGAACGCGTCCGGCGGCGCGCGCGACCACGCGCGCGGCGACCGCGAGCCGCTCCTCGCGCGACAGCTCGTACATCTCGCCCGACAGCGCCACCGGGAAGAGGCCGACGGCGCCCTCGCCGATCAGCCAGTCCGTGTAGCGGTCCAGTGCAGGGCCGTCGACGCGGTCGTCGTCGGTGAAGGGGGTCAGCATGACGGGCCAGGTGCCGATGGTGAACGTCACGGTGGTGCTCCTCGGGTTCGGGTGGGTCGCCGTGTCACCGGCGCGGAATCAGGAGATACGCGCGAATACAGGACGTTCCACTCGGGACCATCCTGATCCGGCGCCTTTCTCCTGTGCATTCGCTCGGACGGGCGCTCAGCCGCGCGGCTCGTAGCGGGTGGGCGGATGCACGGTGGCCACGAGGTCGCGGAGCTCGGCGGCATCCCCCTCGATCAGGCGCTGGGCCCGCGCCTGCACCAGCAGGTTGCCGATCGCCGTCGCCTCGACCGGGCCGGCGAGCACGGGCAGGCCGAGGTGGTCGGCGGTGCGCTGGCACAGCAGGGTGTTGAGCGACCCGCCGCCGACGATGTGAACGACCTCGACCGTGTGGCCGGCGAGTTCAGCGGCCGTCCGCACCGAGCGCGCGAAGGTCTCGGCCAGGCTCTCGATGATGCTGCGCGCGAACTCGACGCGCGTGCGCGGGACGGGCATGCCGTGCGCGCGGCAGTGCTCGGCGATGCGCTCGGGCATGTCTCCCGGCGCGAGGAAACCGGGGTCGTCGGCGTCGAACACGGCCACCTCGTCGCGGTGGTCGCCCGCTGCCTGCAGCAGCGCGGGCAGGTCGATGCGCTCGCCGTCGCGCTCCCAGTGCCGGATCGACTCGCTGAGCAGCCAGAGCCCCATGACGTTGTGCAGGAAGCGCACGGTGCCGCCCACGCCGCCCTCGTTGGTGAAATTCGCCTCGCGCGCGGCCTCCGTCGTCACCGGCTCGTCGAGCTCGAGACCGACGAGGCCCCACGTGCCGCAGGAGATGTAGGCGGCGCGGGAGGGATCCATCGGCACGGCGTAGACCGCCGACGCCGTGTCGTGCGAGCCGACCGCGGTGACCTGCACGTGCGCCGGTGCGCCGAGCCCTCCCCGCACATCGCCGAGCAGCGTGCCGAAGCTCTCTCCGGGGGCGATGAGGGTGGGCAGGATGCCGGGGTCCGCACCCGTCAGGGCGACGAGCTCCCGCGACACCGCTCCGGAGTGCACGCCGATGAGGCCGGTCGTCGACGCGTTCGTGCGCTCGAGACGGGCTTCGCCGGTGAGCCAGTAGGCGAGCAGGTCGGGGATCATCAGCATCGTGTCGGCCACCTCGAGCAGGGGCCCCGCGGCCTCGGCCGCGAGCTGGTAGATCGTGTTGAAGGGCAGGAACTGCAGGCCGTTGCGGCCGTACAGCTCGGCGTGCGGCATCCGTCGGTGCACGGCGCGCACGCCGGCGTCGTTGCGGTCGTCCCGGTAGTGGAAGGGCACGCCGAGCAGCTGCCCGCGGCGCAGCAGCGCGTAGTCGACGGCCCACGAGTCGATGCCGATGCTCCCGATGTCGTCGTAGCGACGGAACGCCTCGCCGAGGCCCGCGGATGCCGCGCCGAAGAGCCCGAGGATGTTCCAGTGCAGCCCGTCGATCGTGCGCACCGGCTCGTTGGGGAAGCGCGCGACCGTCTCGGTCTCGAGGATGCCCGCACCGACGCGGCCGACGATGACCCGGCCGCTGGTCGCCCCGAGGTCGATCGCGGCGACGCGCCCCGCCCCGCCGCTCATCGCCCGCGCCCCGCGCTGCACTTCCCTGCTCGCGCGGCGCAGGTCTTCGCAGCGCGGACAGGAACCGACAGCGCGAGCGCCGCGATGCGACCGCCGCTCATCGCAGGAAGGCGGCGGCGACGCCCGAATCGACCGGGATGTGGAGCCCCGTGGTGAGCTGCAGCTCGGGGCCGGTGAGGGCGATCACGGCGTTGGCGACGCTCTCGGGCAGCACCTCTCGCTTGAGGATCGTGCGCTGGGCGTAGAACTTGCCGAGGTCCTGTTCGTCGACGCCGTAGGTGGCGGCGCGGTTCGCGCCCCAGCCGGAGGCGAAGATGCCCGAGCCGCGCACGACCCCGTCGGGGTTGATGCCGTTGACCCGCACGCCGTGCTCGCCGAGCTCGACCGCGAGCAGCCGCACCTGGTGCGCCTGGTCGGCCTTCGTCGCCGAGTACGCGATGTTGTTCGGGCCGGCGAAGACCGAGTTCTTCGAGGAGATGTAGATGATGTCGCCCCCGAGCTTCTGGTCGATCAGCGCGCGGGCGGCGGCCTTGGACACCAGGAACGAGCCCTTGGCCATGACGTCGTGCTGCAGGTCCCAGTCGGCCTCGGTCGTCTCCAGCAGGGGCTTGGACAGCGAGAGCCCGGCATTGTTCACGACGAGGTCGAGTCCGCCGAAGGCGAGCACGGCGTCATCGATCGCGGCCTGCACGGCGGCGGCATCCGCGACGTTCGCGGCGATGCCGATCGCGACGTCGGTGCCGCCGAGCTCGGCGGCAGCGGCCTGGGCCTTTTCGAGGTCCAGGTCGGCGACGACGACGCACGCGCCCTCCGCCGCGAGGCGGGTCGCGATGGCCTTGCCGATGCCGGATGCCGCGCCCGTGACGAGCGCGATGCGCCCCGCGTGGGTCTTCGGCTTCGGCATCCGCTGCAGCTTCGCCTCCTCCAGCGCCCAGTACTCGATGCGGAACTTCTCGGCGTCGCTGATCGGCGCGTAGGTCGAGATCGACTCCGCGCCACGCATCACGTTGATGGCGTTGAGGTAGAACTCCCCGGCGACGCGGGCGGTCTGCTTGTTCGCGCCGAAGCTGAACATGCCGACGCCCGGGACGAGCACGATGAGCGGGTCGGCGCCGCGGATCGCGGGGGAATCCGGCTCCGTCTTCGAACCCTTGACGGCGTGCTTGTCGTAGTACGCGGTGTAATCCGCGCGGTAGGCCTCGTGCAGCTCGGCGAGGCGCTCCAGCGCCTTCTCGACGGGTGCGTCGGCGGGCAGGTCGAGCAGCATCGGCTTGACCTTGGTGCGCAGGAAGTGGTCGGGGCAGCTGGTGCCGAGCTCCGCGAGCTTGGGCGCCTTGGCCGAGGCGAGGAACTCCAGCACCCGGGGGTCGTCGGTGAAGTGCCCGACCATCGGCTTGTCGTGCGACGCGATCCCGCGGATCGTGGGGGCCAGGGCGGCGGCCTTCGCGCGGCGCTCTTCGTCGGGCAGGGCGGTGAACTTCTTGCGCTCCTTGCCGAACGGGTCCTTCTTGCCGTTCGCGTCAAGGTAGGCCTGCGCGGTCTCGATGATCCAGAGCGAGTTGGCCTCCGCCTCCTCGCTGGTCGCGCCCCACGCGGTGACGCCGTGGCCGCCGAGGATGCAGCCGATCGCGTCGGGGTTCTTCGCCTTGATCGCCGCGATGTCCAGGCCCAGCTGGAAGCCCGGACGGCGCCACGGCACCCACACCACCTTGCCGCCGAATGCCTTCTTCGTCAGCTTGGCACCGTCCTTCGAGGTCGCGAACGCGATCCCCGAGTCGGGGTGCAGGTGATCCACGTGCGCGGCATCGACCAGGCCGTGCATCGCGGTGTCGATCGAGGGGGCCGCGCCGCCCTTGCCGTGCAGGCAGTAGTCGAAGGCGGCGACCATCTCGTCCTCGCGGTCCACCCCGGGGTAGACCTCGGTCAGGGCCCGCAGGCGATCGAGCCGCAGCACGGCCAGCCCTCCCGGCGTCAGGGTGCCCAGGTCACCGCCGGAGCCCTTCACCC
>DASUQB010000468.1:0-2915 GCA_036280835.1 Microbacterium sp.
GACGTCCCTCCACGTCGCGCTCCTGCACGCCGTGATTCGTGAGCGCCTCGCCAACAGCCACCAGCACACGCCGGTCGGGATCGAAGACCAGCACGGCAACGTTCGGAAGTTGCTCACCGAGTTTGCGGTAGAGCTCCTCACCACGCCGCAGCGTCTCGTCGGCGTCCCCGTGCGGGTTCAGACCCTGGCGGGCCGCCCCTGCGCCGAGGTCATCATCCGCGGTCATGCCGGACTACACGCCGCAGCGTTGTCCGACGACAAGCTTGGCGACATCTCGTGCTCCGATCGCTTGAGGCAGCGGAACGAAAGTCACGTGCCGCTGCCTCAGCTCATCGAGCCGCCTGGCCCCGGCGCAGATGCCTTCCAGTTGCCAAGTGTACGTGGCGCGCTCGCGGTACCGCTCAGGCCGGCGTCAGGTGATGCGGGCGGCGAGCAGGCAGAGGTCGTCGGTCAGCGCGCCGTACGCGAAGTCGGCGGCGCGTTTCGTGAGGACGGCGACCGCTTCAGCCGGTGACGCCCCGTGGAGATCGGCGAGGGCGGCACTGACGGCCTCCGGACCGAGAAAGCGGCCCTCGTGGCGCGCCTCGGTCAGGCCGTCGGTGTAGAGCAGCACGCCCTCACCGGGCGTCATCCGCACGGCGCCCTCCCCGCAGCCGGGGTCCGGGAGGATGCCGAGTGGAGCTCCCTGCCGGCCCGGCGGGAGTTCTCGTCCGTCAGCCAGCCGCAACGCCGGGGGATGGCCCGCGTACGCCCAGCGCAGGAGCTGCTCGCTCGGCAGGTAGGTCACGCAGGCGACCGTCACGAAGTCATCGGTGAGTCCGGCCCGTTCGACCAGGGCCGCGTTGGCCCAGCTCAGCAGGCGGGCGGGATCATCGGAGAAGGGCGCGGTCGCGGCGAACGTCGTCCGCGTGAACGCGGCGCGCTTGGCCGCGTCCAGGCCGTGGCCGACGACATCGCCGACCACCAGCACGGTGGAGTCCTGCGGCCCTTCGGCCACGAGGTAGAAGTCGCCGCTGACCCGTTCGGCCTCGGCGGGCAGGAACGCGGCTGCCAGCTCCAACCCCGGGCGCCGGGGCAACTCCGGCGGCGTGAGGGCATCCCGGATCGCGCGCAGGTCCTCGAGCTCGTGCTCCGCTGCGTCGAGTCGCCCGCGAAGCGTCGCGAGCTCCTCCTCGCGCAGCTCGGCCTCGCGCCGGAGCCGCGCGATCAGGGTCGTCTGGACCTCCCACTCAGCGGGCCCGTGGCTCATGACTCGAAGGGTCTCATCGCGCGACCGTCACATCGTTCCGCATGGCCCTACCGGTGTCCATCCGCGCGCGTCCACGACATCTGCCACTCCCGGCCCTTCCGATCGGAGTAGGGTCGCGGCACAGGCGACGTCCCGCTGGTGCGAAGCACCTCACGGAGACCCGAGCCGGCGACGAAACGCCATCCCCCTATAGGTCGTCGATCGCGGAGCGGCCTAGGAAGGTCGTCCCATGCAGCGCAGCAGCCCCGTCGACCAGCCGTCCGCCGCCGTCCGAACGCACACGATGACCGCGATCGTCCAGCACGAGTACGGCTCGGCCCCCGAGGACGTGCTCCGGGTCGAGGACACCGCGATGCCGGCGTTCGCGGAGGACGAGGTGCTCGTGCGGGTGCGCGCGGCCAGCGTCGACCGGGGCACTTGGCACCTGATGGCGGGGCTTCCGTACCCGATCCGGCTGGCGGGGTTCGGCGTGCGCCGGCCGAAGTACAACCCCGGCCGGAGCTTCGCCGGCACGATCGACGCGGTCGGCGCACAGGTTCGCGGCTTCACGCCTGGGGAGGAGGTCTTCGGCGTCTGCGACGGGTCGTTCGCCGAATACGTCCGGGTCAGCACCGAGAAGCTCGCGCCGATGCCGGCGAACCTCTCCTTCGGGCAGTCGGCGGCCGTGCCGATCTCCGGGCTCACCGCACTCCAGGCCGTGCGCGACCACGCGCGCGTCCGGCAGGGCGAGCGAGTGCTGATCGTCGGTGCCTCCGGAGGCGTGGGCACGTTCGCCGTCCAGATCGCCAAGGCGTTCGGTGCCGACGTCACGGGGGTGTGCAGCGGGGCGAAGATCGATGGGGTCCGCGCGCTCGGGGCCGACCGTGCCATCGACTACGACCACGAGGACTTCGCGGACGGCACGCGCACCTACGACGTGATCCTCGATACGGGAGGCAACCGCCGGCTCTCGGATCTGCGTCGCGCTCTCACCCCGTCGGGGAGGCTCGTCATCGTCGGAGGTGAGACCGACGGGCGCTGGCTCGGAGGATCCGACCGGCAGCTCCGCGCGAAAGCGCTGTCCCCCTTCATCTCCCAGACGCTCGGGACGTTCATCTCATCGGAGAACGCCGCCGACCTGGTCGCCCTCAAGGGGCTCATCGAGGCCGGCCAGGTCGTTCCCGCCGTCGAGCGGACCTACCCCCTTGCCGACGTCGCCGCGGCGATCCGCCACCTGCTCGATGGGCGGGCGCAGGGGAAGCTCGTCGTCGAGGTCTGACGCATGGGGATCGCGGTCGCGACCACCGCGCCGGGGAAGCGGGCGCTGAGCGGCATGACGCTCGGGGTGCTCGCGGTCATCGGGTTGGTGATCGCGTTCTCGTTGAGCTCGACGCTGGTGAAGCGCGCGGAGTCGCCGGGGGTGCTGGTCGCGTTCTGGCGGATGGTCGTGGTGAGCGTCGTCTGGAACCTCGCGCTCGCGAGCACGGGTCGGAGGGTGACGGCGCGTGACCTGCGCCAGGTCTGGCTGCCCGGCGTCTTCTTCGGCCTCAACCTGGCGGTGTTCTTCGCGGGGGCCACGCACAACAGCGTCGCCAACGCGGCGCTCATCGGGTCGCTCGCAACCTTCCTGATCGTGCCCACGGGCGCCTGGTTGTTCGCTGAGTCCATCAACCCCCGTGCGCTCGTG
>DASUQB010000469.1:0-15268 GCA_036280835.1 Microbacterium sp.
GATGCCGCGGCCGGCCCCGTGACGCGACCCAGTGTTCTCCCGGCCTCCGACATCCGCAAGCGTCCAGGCGGCTTCAGTGATCGCCCCGGAAGCAGAGCCTCAGCTGAGCTCGGACGGCATCACGATCCACAGGATGATGTAAGCCCACAGGCTCAGGCCGAAGAAGATCACCGCCACCGCGGTGAGCACGCGCACGAGCGTGACGTTCCAGCCGAAGCGCTGGGCGATGCCCGAGCAGACGCCGGCGATGATGCGGCCCTGGGCAGGGCGGGCGAGAGTTGCCATCTAGAGCTCGATTCCGTGCGTCTCGTCGTTGACGCCGACGTTCTTGCCGCGGCGCGATTCGTAGGCCATGAGCCAGCCGATCGAGAGGATCGCCCCGATCGTGATCCCGAGGGGGATGCTGCCGAGCACCGCGCCGATGAGCGCACCGAGCGCCAGCAGTCCGATCGTGCCGAGCAGCCAGTACGTGCGGCCGCGGGGCCAGCCCTTGCCTTGTGCCATGCGCCCACCCTAGGGCACCGGATCAGCGGTCGCGATGGTCTTCCGGCGCCATCCGGGGTCCGCGTCGGGGCTCCCGCGGGCCGCTCGCCCCGAGCAGCCGGATGACGCGCTGGCGCTGACCTGCCCAGGGCGCCAGCAGCTCGAGCATCCCGTCGTCGTCGATGCGGTGCCCGGTGAGCGCGTAGCCGATCTCGTGGGCCAGGTGGTAGTCCCCGACGCTCACGGCATCCGGATCGCCGAACGCCCGGATGCGGGTCTCGGCGGACGTCCACGCTCCCACGCCGCGGAGACTCGTCAGCACCGCATCGCGGGCGGGCCCGTCCGCCGCGGCCGCCGCGACGCGCGCGATCGTCTCGCCCCGCCGCGACGCCTCGACGATCGTGCGCGACTGCGGGGGCTCGACGCCCGCGCGGTGCCACGCCCAAGAGGGGATGTGACGCCAGCCCTCGACGGTCGGCGGCGCGAACATCGGCCTCGGCGTCGGGCCCGGTGCCCGGTCGCCGAACCATGTGACGAGGCTCCGCCAGGCGCCGAACGCCTGCAGACCGGTGACCTTCTGCTCGATGATGGCGCTCGCGAGCGTGTCGAACACGATGTCGGTGCGCCCCAGGCGCAGGCCCGGATTGCGGTGGTGCGCCTCGCGGACGATCGGGTGGGAACCGGGATCGAACGCCGCGGGGTCGTCGCCGGCGCCGCAGAGCGCAGGCGCCTGGTCGAGCGCCCACTCCGCGCCGGGACCCCAGGCGGCGACGCGGATGACGCCGCGCGCCGACTCCCGCAGGGCCACCGTCGCGACCCCCTGGGGCGTGCGGCTCGCGCGCCAGATGATCGGCCCGTCGATGACCATCGTCGGGTCGCGCGGTCCACGGCGCTCGTAGCCCACCGCGCGGCGGAAGTCGACGGGATGCCGCGGCCGGTACTCGCCCTCGAGGGGCGGCGCCGACGCGGAGGGCTCCTGTGTGCGCACCGCTGCCGCGCCCCGCGCGCGGCCAGGGCGCTGCATACGGAGCCGCGAGGTCATGCCGTCACCCTACGCCGCCGGCCCGACACGCGTCCCGCCGCCGGCAGCAGGAGCGCAGGCCCGAAATCACCGGGGACGGATCAGAAGCGGTCGGGCGAGGGCGTGCCGTGGCCGTAGCGGATGACGACATCGGCGTGCCGGTCGAACCGGTAGCCCACGCCGCGCACCGTGCGCACGACATCCTCGTAGCGGCCGAGCTTCGCCCGCAGCCGCCGCACGTGCACATCGATCGTGCGCTCGCCGGGCGCCTCGTCGTCGGCGGACGCCTGCCACAGCGACGACACCAGCTCCGTGCGCTCGATGGTGCGGCCCTCGCGCAGCACGAGATACTGCAGCAGCTCGAACTCCTTGAAGGTGAACGCCGCCGACTCGCCGTCGATCAGCACGCGCTTGCGCGAGATGTCGACGATGACGCCGCCGCCGGCGACATCCTGCTCCTCGGGCTCCGCCTTCGTGCGGGCGATCGCGCTCGGCTCGTGCAGCGCCAGGCGCACGACGTCGACGTCGCGGCCGCCGGCGCCCGCCGGGGCGAGGGCGACGGTGGCGTAGGTCTCGGCGGTCGGCGCGAGTTCGGCGAGGGTGCGCCGCAGTGCGTCGACGAGCACGCCCAGATTGACGCCGGCCTCGGCGGCCTTGGTCTCGTCGATGCCGACATAGAGCGCGAAGCCGCGGGGAGCGGTGCCGGCAGGAAGCGCACGGGCGGGCGCGGCGGCAGCCGGTTCAGCGGGGGCCTCGGCCCGGGCCGGGACGGCGCGGAGGTGCGTGGGACGGGCGGTGGGACGTTCGAGGAGAGCGGAGTTCGACATGATGATGGTCCTTGCGGAGGGGAACCCGGGCTGTCGCCTGGAGCGGGTTCGGGTGTGCTGAAGTGCGGCGGTGTGCCGGTGAGACTTCGCGCGATCGATGTTCGCGATCGGTCGAAGCGGGGCCTTTTCGCCTCGCTGTCAGAAGCGGGCGGCGGGCCTGGCGTAGGTCACTGGGTCAGCGACACATTCGACAACACATGCTGACGCGACCGGCCATCATCATGCCGGCAGTCCTGTTCGCCTCCAAGGCGGACACAGGGCGTGCGTAGTCAGTCATAAGGCCGATTATGACGGAGCGTGTCCGAATGTGTCAAACCGCACGGATGCCGACGGCTTTCCATGACGAAATATGACACTTTGCTCAATCGGCGTGACAAGCGGCCGGAAGCCGAAGCAGCCCCCCGCGGTTCCAGGAACTCACCCCAACCGCGAGTCTGCAGGGCGGACGGCGTGGGCCGAGCCCGTGTCCCTCACCCGGCGTACGATTTTTCAGGTGAGTTCTCTGACCTTCACTCATGAAACAGATGCCTCCCGGTACACGCTCCGCCGGGGCGATGACCTCGTGAGCGTGCTCGACTACCGCGACGACGGCCGCGTCGTGGCCATGACACGCGCCTACACGGTGCCGACCTTCCGCGGTCACGGCTACGCGGCAGAGGTCGTGGCGCGAGCGGTGTCGGAGCTCGAGGTGAGCGGCGACCGGAAGGTGATCCCGGTCTGCTGGTACGTCGCCGACTGGTTCGACGACCATCCCGACCGGCGCGGCATCCTGCACGCTCGACGCAGCGCATAGAGCCATCCGGCGGCGGGGCGCGCCACTACGCTGAGCGCGTGGACATGGAGATCTTCTTCCGCACCGTCGCGGTCGCGTTCGAGGCACTCGGCGCCGTCGCGATGATCATCGGCACGGGCATCGCGGCCGTCCTCTGCGTGCGATCGCTGCTGCGCGGGGAAGGGGGAGAGGCGGCGTTCACGACGCTGAGGAACACCCTGGGAGCCGCGATCCTGCTCGGCCTCGAGGTGCTCGTGGCGGCCGATCTGCTGCGTACGATCACGTCGAAGCCCTCCCTCGAGGACGCGCTCATCCTGGGGCTCATCGTGCTGATCCGGGTCGTGCTCTCGTTCTCGATCCAGGTCGAGATCGACGGCGTTGCCCCGTGGCGCCGCGCGCTGCTGCGAAGCGGCGGCCAGCTCATCGGCGACGCCGTCGCGAAGGATCGCCGGGCGCAGTCGGCCTCGGATCCGGTCTGAGGCGCGTCGTACACGCGGCCTCCAGGACCGTCAAGCCCCTACCCCCGTGGTGGGCGGCGGGCGAGAGTGAGGACGACGAGAGGACTGCCATGAGCAACCCACAGGACCTGCCGGAAGGCGTCATCAACAACGAACCCGAGGGGGGCTGGGAGAGCGGAGAGGCATCCGCGGCCCATGCCGGATCGGACCGCAGCTCGAGCGGGCTTCCGCTGAACACGCCCGACGGGACGGATGCCACGGCCGACGCCCCGGGGCAGCCCACCGAGCCGTCGGGTCCCGACGCGCCGAGCGCGCCCGCCGGGCCCATCGAGGGAGATGACGCAGGGAAGGGCGCCGACCCTGATCTCGCCGGCGACGCCGATCTCGAGCAGGGCCGCGGTGAGGACCCGAGCCTCGACCCCGGCGCCCGCGAACGACAGGAAGGTCTGTGATGAGCGAGTACGAGAAGAACGGCGGGGACTACCCCGACAAGGGCGGCACCTGGTCGGGCCCGGTGTCCGACGACAAGGACCGCGGGGCCGACGCGGACGCGCCCGCCGCTGGGGGAGTCAACCCGGGCGTGGCCACCGACCACGCGGCCGGCGGCACCGGGACCCAGGACGGTCCGCTCGAGGACATGCACACGACGACGGTCGACGAGAAGATCGAGGGCATCATCGCGCAGTGCCGGCAGGACTACGCCGGCAGCCCCGACATGGACCTGCCGCTGCTGGTGCGTCGTCGCCTCGAGGACTCCGGCATCCCGGCTTCCGACGATGACATCCGGCGCATCGTCGCCCGCGTCGGCGACGTGAACGATGGGACTCGCTCCGAGCCGGGCGTGCATCCCGAGCGCTGACGCTCACCCCTGCACCTGACGAGCCCTCGCCGATCTCCTCGGCGGGGGCGTCGTCTGTCGGGTCCGATCAGCAGCAGGCGAGGGCGGAACCGGCCATCGCCGGCGCGGTCGCCGCACGAACGTGCTCCGAGATGGGTCGCGGCCAGGCCGCACGCGCCCGAGCCGGCTGAGTGGCAGGAGCCAGCCGCCGCGGCGTCAGCACCTGCTCGGTACCGCGGTCGGCGATGCGCGCCAGAATCTGCAGCTCCCGGTCGCGGCGCAGGGCGTCGTGCCGGAACTGAACCTCGGCGGCGTGGATCACGTTCAGCATGATTCCTCCTTGGATCGCTGGCGTTCTGATCCCTTGAACGTACGCGCGACCACCGACATTTCAGTTCGCCGCGTGAGTGTCCGGATCTGAGCGATGCGTGGCAGTCGAGCGTCGGTGATCCGGGCCGTCGCCGTCCCCCTCGACGAACGCCAGGATGAGCCGCGCGGTGGGCCGGGCATCGCGGATCATCGTCTCGTGTCCGTGGTCGCGCACCACTTCGAGCCGGCCGTCCGGAAGCAGCGAGACGACGCGCTCGCACCAGTGCCGGGGCACGACGAGATCGTCCCCACCGCGGATCACCAGTGTCTCGGCCGTCACGAGCGGGAGGCTGTGCTCCGGTTCGTGCACGATCATCGCGCGCATCTTCGACCGCAGGTTCGGGCCCGCGCGCGCGTAGGCCCGCGCGCCGATGGCCACCACCTTGGGGCTCTCGATGATCAGGTCCTGCGCCAGGCGGCGCAGCTGCACGCGGGCGGAGCGCTCGCGGTCGTTCACCGTGGGGCCGATCAGCACGACGCGCTCGGCGATCCCCGGATGCCGCGCCACCGCCTCGATCACCACCTGTGCGCCCATGGAGTGCCCGACGAGCACGACCGACTCGAACGCCTTCGCTCGGATGAAGGCGGCGATCAGGTCGCCGAGCCGCTCCATCGTCGGAGTGCGGGGAGGCTCGGGCGCCTGGCCGTAGCCCGGGAGATCGACCGCGACGACGCGCCCGTGCTCCCCGAGCAGACCGGCGAGCGCGTCGAAGACGTTCCGGCCCATCCCGATGCCGTGCACCAGCAGGAAGACCCGGTCGCCATGCCCGCTCTCCTCGGCGATGAGTGTCGAGCCGTCGTGCCGGAATGCGATGGGCGGTCTCGTCGACTCCGCATCCTCTCCCACGCCCCCGAGACTATCCGGGTCGCGCAGCGGTCCCCGTCGGCGCGCTCGCAGCGGGCAGGATGCCGCAACGCGGCCCGCCTCGGCGGTGATGTCGGACCACCGACTTAGCGTGGGGGCATGCGCATCCTGCACACCTCCGACTGGCACATCGGCCGGTCCTTCCACGGGCACTCGACGCTCGAGGCGCTGCGCGGTGTGCTCGAGGCGCTGACGGGGCAGGTGCGCGAGAACGACGTCGACGTCGTGGTGCTCGCCGGCGATGTGTTCGACTCCGCCACCCCCGCGGCCGCCTGCTACACCCTGCTGAGCGACGCGCTCGGGGCGATCCGCGCCGCCGGAGCGCAGGTCGTCGTGACCAGCGGCAACCACGACTCCGCCGCCCGGCTCGGCTTCCAGTCCCGTTTCCTCGGGCTCGCCGGCATCCACGTCGTCACCGACCCGCTCACGGTCGGCACCCCCCTCACGATCGACGACGCCCACGGCCCGGTGCACTTCTACGGCATCCCCTTCCTCGAGCCGTCCCTCGTGCGGCACCTCTGGCCCGATGTCGAACTCCGCTCGCAGGCACAGGTCATGGCGCACGCCATGGGCCTGGTCCGCGCCGACCTCGCGGGGCGCGGCGGCCGGTCGGTGTCGATCGCGCACTGCTTCGCGGCCGACGTCGAGCCCACGCCCGGGGTGGAGCGCGAGATCCGGCAGGGCACGCTCGACGTCGTGCCGCTGAATGCCTTCGACGGACCGGACTACGTCGCGCTCGGTCACATCCACGGCCGCGCCCGGCTCTCCGAGCGGGTGCGGTACGCGGGGGCGCCGCTGCACTACAGCTTCGGCGAGGCCGACAAGCCGCGCGGCTCGTGGCTCGTGGAGCTGGATGCCGAGGGCCTGGCGGGCGTCGACTGGCTCGAGCTGCCCGTTCCGCGTCGCCTGCACACGCTCCGCGGCACGCTCGAGCAGCTGCTGACCGACGACTCGTTCGAGCAGCACCGCGACTCCTGGATCTGCGCCCAGCTCACCGACGCCACCCCGCAGCTCGAGCCGATGCGGCGGCTGCAGGCGCGCTTCCCGTTCTGCGCGACGATCCAGCCCGACCCGCAGGGTCGGCCCGAGGCGGACGGGCTTTCCTACGCCGCCCGCCGCCGCGCCGCGCCGACGGACCCCGAGCTGATCGACGCCTTCCTCACCCACGTCCGCGCCGGGGAGGGCGCCACCGACGAGGAGGCGGCGCTCGTCTCGGACGTCGTCACCGAGAGCCGGGTCGCCGAGGTGCTCGCATGAGGATCCACCGCCTGGAGGTCGAAGGGTTCGGACCCTTCCGGGATCGTCAGACCGTCGACTTCGACGCATTCGTCGACGAGGGCATCTTCCTCATCTCCGGGCGCACGGGCTCGGGCAAGTCGAGCATCCTCGACGCGGTGTGCTTCGCCCTGTACGGAAACGTGCCCCGGTACGAGGAGGGCGACAAGCGCCTCCGCAGCGATCACAGCGAGCCGGGCGATCCCACCCAGGTCGTGCTCGAGTTCTCGACCGGCGGCAGCCGCTGGCGCATCGAGCGCTCGCCCGAATTTGATCGGCTGAAGCGCCGCGGCGGGGGTACGACGATCCAGGCTCCCGAGGCGCGGATGTTCGAGTGGGTCGACGGTGCGTGGGAGGGTCGCGCGGCGCGGCCGCGCGACGTCGGGGTGCTCCTCGACGAGATCCTCGGGCTCAATCAGCAGCAGTTCCTGCAGGTCATCCTGCTGGCTCAGAACCGCTTCGCGCGCTTCCTGCTCGCCAAGAACGACGAGCGGCAGGCGCTGCTGCGCACGCTCTTCGGCACGCGGCGCTTCGAGGAGTACGAGCGGGCGTTCGAGCAGCGCCGCAAGGACGCGAGCGAGGCGCTGGCGCTGGAGAACAAGGCGCTCGTCTCGCACCTCGAGCAGGCGGAGCGCCTGATGGTCGAGACGCCCGCGCACGGGTGGGATGCGGCGTCCGCGACCGCCGAGCAGGAGGCGGGCACTCTCGAGCTCGGCGTCCGGCTCGCCCGCGTGCAACAGGGGGCGCTGCGGGCCCGGCACGTCGTCGAGACGGCCTCCGCCGAAGAGGCGACGGCGACCGTGGCGCATGCCGCCGCCGAGAAGCACTATGCCGAACTCCTCGCCCAGAGCGAGAAGCAGCAGCGCAGGCAACGGTCGAGAGCCGCGCTCGCGGCGCTGGAGGCGAAGGGCGATTCGATCGCACACGATCGCGCCGAGCTGGCCGACGCGCAGCGCGCCGAAGAACTGCGTGGGTCGATGGATGCCGCGCGCAAGGCGCTTGCCGCTCTGACGTCGGCGACCGACGCAGAAGCGGCGGCGCGCGCGGCGTGGCGGGAAGCCGGCGAAGAAGACGCGGATGTAGAGGCGCTCGACGCGCTCTCGGCGGCGCTCACCCGCCGGATCGGCGAGTGGTCGGCCGCCCTGGATGCGGAGCGGAGCATTCCCGGTGCCGAGGCCGACGCGGCCCGACTCGACGAGCGGCTCACAGTCCTCGACGAGGGCATCGCGGCGCTGGAGCGGCGCCGGGGCGAGCTCCCGGCGCTCCTCGCCGAGCTCGAGGACTCGGCGAAGGCTGCGGGGCTGGCCGGCGCGGGCACGGAGTCGGCCGAGGCCCGTGTGCGGGAGCTCGAGGCGCGCTTGGCGGCCGCGAGAGAGGCCGACTCCCTCCGGGAGGTTGCGCGGCGGGCCGAGCGCGCCGCCATCGACGCGGGCTCTGCGCTGCGCGCGGCATCCGCCGCCCTGGACGCCCTGCGCGAGCGGCGCCTCGCCGGCTACGCGGGAGAACTGGCCGAGTCCCTCGTCGCGGGGGAATCATGCGCTGTGTGCGGCTCGGTCGAACATCCGTCGCCGGCTCCGCGCGGCGGCGATCCCGTCACGCCCGAGGCGATCAGCAGCGCAGAGAAGCTCAAGGACGCGGCCGTGGCGACCGATGCCGACGCGTCGCAGCGCCTCCGCGCGGCGGAGCACGCGACGGCGGATGCCGCGGCTCGGGCCGGCGGCATGAGCGCGGACGACCTCGACGAGCTCCTGACCGGCGCCCGCGAGGTTGCGGCGGAGGCCGCCGCGGCCGCAGCCCGCGCCCAGACGCTGCAGGCCGAGCGCGACGCGCGCGCCGCCGAGGCCGCGGCGCTCGACGCCGAGCGCGAGCGCCTGGGCGCCGAGCGCACCACGGTGTTCGCGGCGGTCGCCGCCGCCCGCCAGTCTCTGGAGAAGGCACGAGAGACCGTGGACGCGGCTCGTGGCGACTTCCTCGGCGTCGCCGACCGCATCCGGGCGGCCGAGCGGCGGATCCGGCTCGCGGCCGACCTGTCCGCCGTCATGCGCACCACCGCGCAGCGCGCCGACGCAGCCACGACAGCCGCGGATGACCTCGGGACCCGACTCGCGGACAGCGATTTCGACGACCTGGCCGCGGTCGGCGCCGCGCTGCGCGATGCGGGGGTCAGGTCGGCGCTCGACAGCCGCGTGCGCGAGCACGAGGCCCGCCTCGCCGCCGAGAAGTCGGTCCTCATGGAGCTCGAGCTCGAGATGCTCCCGGAGGAGCCCATCGACACGGCAGACGCGGCCGCGACCCTCGAGCGGGCGGAGGGGCTCTGGCGGTCCGCCGTCACCGCTCGAGCCCATGCCGAGCAGCGCGCCGAGGTCCTCGCGGACGCCGCCGCGCGTGCCGAGTTCGCCTACGACGCTATCGCAGACCTCGCCGCTGAAGTCGCCGTGATCGAGCGTCTGGCGCACACCGTTTCGGGGCGCGCGCCCAACACCCGCCGGATGAAGCTCGAGACGTTCGTGCTCGCGGCCGAGCTCGAGGAGATCGTCGCCGCGGCGAACGTGCGCCTCGGCGAGATGTCGGGCGAGCGGTACAGCCTGCAGCACTCCGACGCTCTCGCCGCCCGCGGGGCCGCGAGCGGGCTCGGCCTCGAGGTGATGGACCGCTACACGGGAAGACCGCGCCCCGCGCAGTCGCTCTCCGGCGGCGAGACCTTCCTCGCGTCCCTGGCCCTCGCCCTGGGCCTCGCCGAGGTCGTGACCGGTCGCGCGGGCGGTATCACCCTCGACACGCTCTTCATCGACGAAGGGTTCGGAGCACTCGACGCCGAGACGCTCGACGTGGCCATGCGCACGCTCGACGAGCTGCGTCAGGGCGGTCGCACCGTCGGGGTGATCAGCCACGTCGAGGCGATGAAGGAGCAGCTTCCCGCGCAGCTGCTGGTGGAGGTCACCCCCGAGGGCTGGAGCCGGGTGCAGCAGGACGCGCTCGCGCCCGCCCGCTGAGGGGTCATTGTGCGCGGATTCGTCCGGGAGTAGTCTGCGGCCAGCGCTGCGCTCTGGGGAACGCGGGGAAGGCCGGTTCGGCCACCCCATCGACGGGTACATCGCCCCACCCGATGTCCCAACGATGTGATCGGACCTGCCATGAGCTCACGTATCAGGGCGCGCCGCGCCATCGCCGCCCTCGTCACCGCCGCCGTCCTCGTCACGGGCGGGGTGGTCGGCACCAGCGGGGCATCGGCCGCGCCCCCCTTGCCGGCGAAGATGGCCGCGATGGGCGACTCGATCTCGCAGGCGCTCATGACGTGCTCGTCGCTGCGCACCTGCACGCCGAACAGCTGGACGGTCGGCACCACGGCATCCGTCAATTCGCACGCCTCCCGCCTCCGGGCCATGGGCGCTCCGCTGACGACGTACAACAATGCCGTCTCGGGTGTGAAGGCGGCCTCGCTGCCCGCCCAGGCGAGCGCCTCCGCCGCGCAGGGCGCGACGTACGTCACGGTGCAGATCGGCGCGAACGACGCCTGCACGAGCACGGTCGCCGGCATGACGCCGACGGCCTCGTTCGATGCGAGCGTCCGCTCGGCCCTCGCCACCCTGGCCGCGAGTCCGGCGCAGCCCGACATCTTCGTCTCGAGCATCCCGAACATCAAGCGGCTCTGGGAAGTCAACCGCACCAGCTCGAGCGCGAGGCTGACGTGGGCGCTGCTGGGTCTCTGCCGCTCGATGCTCGCGAACCCCGGCAGCACCAGCGCCACCGACATGGCGCGCCGCGACGCCGTGCAGGCGCGGGTCAACGAGTTCAACGCCGTCCTCGCGGCCGCCTGCGCCGCCACCGCGAAGTGCGTCTGGGACAACAACGCGGTCGCCAACTACACGTTCACGAGGGCGGACATCTCGACGCGCGACTACTTCCACCCGTCCCTCGCGGGTCAGGCGGTGCTCGCGAACGTCACGTGGGCCGCGTCGCAGTGGGTGCGCTGATCGGCGCCTAGGCTGGAGGGATGAACAAGGGCACGATCTGGACCGTTCTCGGCGTCATCCTCGCCATCGTCATCGCGTGGGTCCTCGTCGACGTCGTCTTCTCGGTGCTGTGGTTCATCGCGAAGGCCGTGATCGTGCTCGTCGTGGCGGCCGTGGTGTTCTTCGTGCTGCGCGGCATCTTCAGCCGCTCCGATTCCGACGCCTGACCCCTGCACTCCGGGCGGCCGCTCTGCGAGACTGTGGCCATGGAATCAGTGCTGCTTTCCGCGCCCGAAGGCATCCTCGCCCGGCTCGGCTGGGATCCCCGCCTCGATGAGCGCGCGCGCATCCTCGCCCTGGCCAGAGAACTGGTCGCCGAGCACGAAGGCGCCGACGAGCAGTCCGTCCGCGTGGACTACGAGACCCCCGCCCAGTTCGGCCACCTCGTGCAGCTGGAGGCGACCGTCGCCGGCGCGCCGGTGCCGCTGACGATCAAGGCCGCGAGCTTCCGCACGGCGACCGTGGTCGCCGTCGCCGACGCCAATGTGCCCATCGGGCTCGACATCCGCGACATGCAGCCCGACGAGATCACGCTTCGGGAGATGCGCCGCCACTCGCACCTGATCGACGGGGGAAGCGACCAGACCCTCCTCGCGCACTGGACCCGTGTGCAGGCCGTCCTGGCCGCCGATGGACGCGGCCTGCGCGTGCATCCCGAGCACGTGCGGCTGGACCCCCCGCTCAACAAGGGCTGGGTGCCCGACCGCCGCGTCTTCTACCGCATCCAGGACCTCTCCCGGGATGCGTGGGTCATCACGCTCGCGTACGGCGGCTTCCCGAAGCGCTGACCTCGCGCCCGGCTCAGGAGCCTTCCGGCAGCGCGGCGTCGAGCTCGGCGAGCCACGCGCGCGCGTTGCCGTCCGACGGGGCCCGCCAGTCGCCGCGCGGCGAGAGCGACCCGGCGGGGGAGACCTTCGGGCCGTTCGGGATCGCCGAGCGCTTGAACTGCGCGAAGGCGAAGTAGCGCTCGAGGAACACCCGCATCCAGCGCGCGATCGTCGGCAGGTCGTATGCGTAGCGGTCCTCGCCCGGGAATCCGGGCGGCCATGCCCCCGCGTCCTTGTCGCCCCACGCGTGCGAAGCGAGGAAGGCGATCTTCGACGGGCGGTACCCGAAGCGCAGGACGTGGAAGAGGGTGAAGTCGTGCAGGGCGTAGGGGCCGATCGTGTCTTCGGTCGACTGCGCCTTGCCGTCCTGGCCGGCCGGCACCAGCTCGGGGCTGATCTCGGTGTCGAGCACGGCCTGCAGCACGTCCACCGCCTCGTTCGAGAGGGTGGTGCCCGTCTCGTCCTCATGCCCGTGCGCGATGACCCAGCGGATGACGTGCTGGATCAGCGTCTTCGGCACGCCGGAGTTCACGGCGTAGTGGCTCATCTGGTCGCCGACTCCGTATGTCGTCCAGCCCAGGGCGAGCTCGGAGAGGTCGGACGTGCCGATGACCATCCCGCCGTTCTGGTTGGCGAGCCGGAACAGATAGTCGGTGCGGAGGCCGGCCTGCACGTTCTCGAAAGTGATGTCGTGCACGGGCTCGCCGTCGGCGAAGGGATGCTTGATCTTCGCCAGCAGTTCGAGAGCGGCATCCCGGATGTCGATCGTCTCGATCGATGCGCCGATCGCCTCGGCGAGTGCGATCGCGTTCGACTTGGTGTGATCCGATGTCGCAAAACCGGGCATCGTGTAGGTGAGGATGTCGGACCGCGGCCGACCCATGCGATCCATGGCGCGCGCGATCACGAGCAGGGCGTGCGTCGAGTCCAGGCCGCCGCTGACCCCGAGAACGGGCTTGAAGCATCCGATGGCCTGCATCCGCTGCACCAGGCCGGAGACCTGGATGTTGAACGCCTCGTAGCAGTCCTGCGCGAGGCGGGAGGGGTCGTCGGGGACGAACGGGAAGCGGTCGAGCGGCCGGCGCAGGCCGATGTCTCGGATCGGCGGATCGAGCTCGAAGTGCACGACGCGGAACCCGTCGGTGCGGGCGGCGTGCGTCCGGCGGTTGTCGTCGAACGTCCCCTGGCGGAGGCGGTCCTGGCGGAGGCGGTCGAGATCGACGTCGGCGATCGAGCGCCGGGGTCCGTCCGGGAACCGCTCGGTCTCGGCGAGCAGCTGGCCGGCCTCGTAGATCATGGTCTGCCCGTCCCACGACACGTCGTTCGTGGATTCGCCCATTCCGGCTGCGGCATACGCATAGGCGGCGAGGCAGCGGAACGACTGGGACTGGGAGAGCAGCTTTCGATCCTCGGCACGCGCGATCGTGATGGGACTCCCGGACAGATTGGCGAGCACGGTCGCCCCTGCGAGCGCCGCCTCGGAGGACGGCGGGATCGGCACCCAGTAGTCCTCGCAGATCTCGACGTGGACGACGAGCCCCGGCACGTCGAGGGCCTCGAACAGCAGGTCCGGCCCGAAGGGCGCCTCGACGCCGCCGATCACGACGTACTCGCCGCTCTGGTCGTCTCCGGGCGCGTACCACCGGCGCTCGTAGAACTCGCGGTAGGTGGGCAGGTACGACTTGGGCACGACGCCGAGCACCTCGCCCCGGTGGATGACGACGGCGCAGTTGTAGAGGCGACTGCGGTGACGCAGCGGGGCGCCGACGACGAGCACCGGAAGGAGCTCGGCGGATGCCTCCACCAGGCGCTCGACGGCGGCCGCCACGGCGTCGAGCACGGGGTCCTGCATGACGAGGTCTTCGAGCGAGTAGCCCGTGAGGCAGAGCTCCGGGAAGACGGCGACGGCGACGGCGTCCGCATCGCACTCGCGGGCCGCGGCGAGCACGGCTTCGGCGTTCGTCGCGGGGTCGGCGATCGCCGTGGGGATCGTGCAGGCGGCGACCCGCGCATACCCGTGGCGGTAGGCGCTGTCGAAGGGCGATGTCTGCGCGGTCATGGGTTCAGTCTTCCAGCCGCGGGGGCACCGTGCACCTTCTGCCCGCAGACACGGGTTGTCGGTGCCCGGCGTTAGCGTTGAAGGGACGAAGGGGATCATGAGAATCACGGAGAACGGCCGGGTTGTCTGGAGCGCGAGCGACCTGAAGGGTGCCGCGGAGTGCGAGTTCGCGTGTGTGCGCCTGCTCGACGCGCGACTCGGGCGCATCGAGGCGGTCGAGGAGCCGGAGGACGCCACGCTGAAGCGCGCGGGTGCACTGGGCTTCGTGCACGAGGGCCGCCAGCTCGACGAGTACCGGGCCCGCTACGGCGCCGGCGTGGTCGAGATCGCCGAGGCCAGGACGTGGGATGCCGAAGCCCTGGGCGCGGCCGTGGCGCACACCCAGGAGGCCCTGCGTCAGGGGGCGGATGTCGTCTACCAGGCCACGTTCGCCTCGTCGGACTTCGTCGGCTTCGCCGACTTCCTCTTCCGCGACCACGACGGCCGCTACATCGTGCAGGACACCAAGCTGGCCCGCCGGGCGAAGGTGACGGCCCTGATGCAGCTCGCGGCATATGCCGACCAGCTCGATCGGATCGGCGTCCCGCGGGCGGAACGGGTGGAGCTTCTGCTCGGCGACGGATCGGTCAGCGCCCACGAGGTCGACGACCTGCTGCCGGTCTTCATGCTGCGCCGCGAGCGCCTGCGGGCGATGATCGCCTCGCAGCGACCCGAACTCGGGGCCGCGGGCCCGGTCGTCGCGTGGGGCGATCCCGCCTTCGTCGCGTGCGGTCGCTGCGCGACGTGCACCGTCGAGGTGGAGGGTCACCGCGACCTGCTGCTCGTCGCGGGCATGCGCCCCACCCAGCGCCGGCGTCTCGCGGCCGCCGGCGTCGACACGATCGAAGACCTCGCCGTGGCGAGCGAGTGCGCCGCGAACATCAGCCCCGACGCCTTCGCGTCGCTGCGCACCCAGGCCCGCCTGCAGCTCGAGAGCGAGCGACGGGCGGCAGCCGGCGGCCCGGCCGCGCCGGTGTTCGAGGTCGTGATGCCGGCGGCCCTCGCGGCGATCCCCGTCCCCGACCCGGGCGACCTCTTCTTCGACTTCGAGGGGGATCCGCTCTACACGGAGGAGGAGTCGGGTCTCTGGAACCTCGACTACCTGTTCGGCTGGGTCGATCACACCGAGCAGTACGGCGAGCTGTGGGCGCACTCGTTCGCCGAGGAGAAGCTCGCCCTCGAGCGCTTCATCGCCTTCGTGAGCGAGCGCCGTGTCCGCCATCCGCGGCTGCACATCTACCATTACGCGCCCTACGAGCCGACGCACCTCCTCGCGATGGCCGCGCGCTACGGCGTCTGCGAGGCCGAGGTGGACACCCTCCTGCGAGAGGGCGTCTTCGTCGATCTCTACCCGATCGTGCGCCGGGCGCTGCGGGTCGGCTCGCCGTCGTACTCGATCAAGAAGCTCGAGCCCCTCTACAT
>DASUQB010000470.1:0-7815 GCA_036280835.1 Microbacterium sp.
CCTGCATCATCGCAGGACGAGCCGGTGCGGGCGCCGTTCCATGCGCCGCCGAAGATCCGGGCCGCCCTGGATCACCCCATCCGCACCCCCTTCGTCGCGACGCTCGCCGTGCTGGCCGCGATCGTCCTGGGGCTGGCGATCGGGTCGCTGGCGACGATCGTCGTCTCCATCGTGCTGGCCATGTTCGTCGCGCTCGGGCTCAACCCGGTCGTGCTGGCCCTTCAGCGCTCGGGGCGCAAGCGCTCCACGGCGATAGCGATCGTGCTCGCCGCCTTCCTGGTGGTCGTGGCCATCGGCGTCGTGTTCGTGCTGCCCGCGGTGATCAGGGAGTTCGCCGAGTTCACGGAGCGACTGCCGTCCAGCCTCGAAGAGGTGACGCAGACGTCGTGGTTCCTGGGTCTGGACCCGGCGGTCGCGGGTGCGGTCAGCGCAGGGCTCGACGAGATCGCCGGCTTCTTCGCGCAGCCCGGCAGCCTGCTGCTCCTGCTCGGCGGCGTGCTGGCCTTCGGCGTCGGCGTGATCGAGGCCATCTCGTCCGGCGTCATCGTCGTCGTGCTCACCGTCTACTTCCTGGGCTCGCTCGACATGATGAAGAGCACCCTCTACCGCCTGACGGCGGCGCACTCCCGCACCACCGTCGAGACGCTCACGGAGCGGACCACCGATTCCGTCGGCGCGTACGTGCTCGGGGAGGTGATCCTCGCCGCGTGCAACGCCGCGGTCGTCGTCATGCTCTATCTCGTGCTCGGCCTCCCGTACGCCGCGCTGATGGGAGTGGTCGCCTTCGTCGTCACGCTGGTGCCGCTGATCGGCTCGGTCGTGTTCCTCGTCATCGGGTCTCTCGTCGCGCTGCTCGTCGACCCGACGTCGGCTCTCATCTTCGCGGCCCTGTATCTCGTCTACATGCAGATCGAGGCATACATCGTCACTCCGCGGGTCATGTCGCGGGCGGCGGAGATCCCCGGGGTGCTGGTGATCCTGGGCGCGCTCATCGGCGGAACGCTGATGGGGTTCCTGGGGGCGCTGGTGGCGATCCCCGTCACGGCGGCGATCCTGCTCGTCATCAAGCACGTCGCCATGCCCCTGCAGGACTCCAAGACGCTCCCGGACCGCTGAGAGCGCGGCCTGACCGGCGAGGTCAGAGCGTGAGGCTGCGGTCGACGAGCCTGCTCGCCACCACGCTGAGGCCCATCTGGTGCGACCTCGCGTATTCGCGCATGATCGTGAACGCCTCGTCGATCGGCACGCCGCGCGTCTGCGAGATCACGCCCTTCGCCTGTTCGATGACGATCCGGCTGTTGAGGGCGGCCTGCAGCTGCTCGGTCAGCACCTCGCTCTCGCGGATCGACCGCTCGTGCAGAATGCCGATTGTGGCGACATCCGCGAACGCCTGAGCGGCCTCGAGATCGTCGCGCGGGGGGAGCCCGCTCTGCGCGCGCATGAGGTTCAGCGTGCCGATGGTCGTGTCCCGAAGGCGAAGGGGCAGCGCCTCGACCGATCGGAACCCCTGGTCGAGAGCGCTGGTCCGGAAACCGGCCCACTCCTCCGGGGACGCCGCGATATCAGGCACCGACACGGCGCGTCCGGTTCGAAAGCTCTCGATGCAGGGCCCCGCCTCTGCGCTCAGCTGCATCATCTCGACGAGGCGGCTCGATTCGCTCGTCGAGGCGATGACCTCGAGTTCGCCTCGCCCGTCGGCGAGGAGAATCGCGGCCGCGGTCATCTGCAGCACGTCCCGGCAGGTGTCGACGAGCATCTGCAGCAGCTCCACGACGTCGTAGTCGGCGACCAGTGTGTCGGCGAGCTTCGCGAACGTCTGAAGCAGCTGGGCCTCGCGGGTGGAGGTCACGTCGCGACCTCGATCCCGTTCGCCGTGCGAACGAAGCGGAGCCGTCCGTCCAGGATGTCCTGGGCGACCTCCATCATCGCCCGGCCCGTCGCGAAGGCGTGCCCCTGGATCACCAGGCGGGCGTCATCGGGCGACATGTCGAGCTGAGCGAGCACCATGCCGGATGCCTGGTGGATGAGCCGCCGGGAGTACGCGTTGCCGGCCTCGGGATAGTCATCGCCGACCTCGGTGATGGCCTGCTGAAGAACGTGGCGGCCGACGACGGCCGCCATCGCACCCGCCTGATGGGTCTGGGCAGTGTCCAGGCGGAACGGCCGCGCGGTGTACAGGTCGATCGCCCCGAAGCGCAGCGGCCCGACGCCGAGGGGAAAGGCGAAGACCGAGCTGACGCTCTCCGCGCGCAGCGACTGGGAGAGCGCGGGCCAGCGGGCCTGCCCGGCACCGCGGATGTCCGGGGCGAGCACGGGCTGCGCGGAGCGCATGGCATCCCAGCACGGCCCCTCGCCGAGGTCGAACTGCAGCTCGTCGAGCCGAGCCGCCTGGCCGTCGCTCGCCGCGAGGGTCTGCGTGCCGAGCACTTCGCCGATCGTCGCGACCGACGCTCCGGAGACCGGGAAGAACCCGACGAAGATGTCGCAGAACACCTCTGGCCGGCCGGGGCTGCGCTCCAGGGTGTCCATCGCCGCCGCGAACGAACCACTCATCGCGCATCGCCTCCCATCACGAAAACGCTACCGCGCCGAGGTCTGGTCCGTCATCCACCAGAGCGCTCGGATGCGGAGGGCTCCTCCCCATCCGGGTTGGGTATCGGGATCAGCACGATCGGGACCCCCGGCGTCAACAGCAGCTGAGCATCGCGCCGCATCCCCTCGCCGTCGTTCACCGTGAGCCAGTACCTGCCGCTCTCGAGGCCCGTCAGGATCTCCTCACGCAGCTCGTCGAAGTCACGGCCGCCCACGCTGTAGACGTCACCCCCGTACCGAATGTCGATCCGCTTCATGTGGCTCCCTCCCGTCGGCGTCGTATTCCGCGGGCTCAGGCACGGCGTAGAGTCCGGTCGGCGAGTTGGCGGTGTACACCAGGGCATCCACCCATGCGCGGTTGATGGCGGGGCGCTTGCTCCCGTAGAACTTGTAGACGACCGACACCCGCGGGTGGATCCACACGGTCGTGCGCCCGTCGCCGATGCTCGGGTCGTCCTTCCACGTGAAATGGAACGACTCGCCGCGGCGCATCTTCGCTCCGATCACGAGCTGGAGGTGGGCGAGAAGCCGGTCCTCGAAATCGACCTTGACGATCGTGTCGTAGATGAACTTCCCCATTGCGGCCTCCGAGTGCCGATGATCAGTCGGGTCACGTCCCGGATCGCCGCCGCGCGACTACCGCGAGCGTGGCGCTGTCAGGACGAGGGCGTTCGTGCAGTTCATGTCGGGTGCGGTGCGGACGACACGAGACGTGCGGATGCGCTCTCTCATTGTGCGCGCGGACCGCGGGTATGTACACCAGTTGACATGACTGCGGAGTATCGCTACCGGCGGGCAGCCATCGGAGAGCCACGAGGATCGCCCATCCGGACGCTATGCTCCCCTTGACAGCTCGCGCACCCCCGGCGCGAGCGCACGGCCGAAGAACGAGGTCATGCAGCCCATCAGCGCGCCACCCGCCGCGAGACGCCGCCGGCCGTCGCGCGGCTTCTTCCTGCTCTTCCTCTGCATCGCCCTCGTCGTCGGGACGATCTCGCTCATCGTCGCGCTGGGGCTGCTTGCGCAGAGACCCGCCGAGGCAGGGACCGCGCCGGTGGAGACCCCGCCTCCCAGCCCGACCACCCCGACACCGAGTCCGACGCCGTCGCCGGCGCCGCTGACGGCGGCCCAGCAGCTGCTGTCAGACAGCGGCGACACGAATGCCTGCGCGGTCTCCTTCGCCGGGGAGGGGGTCGCGGAGGCTCCGGTGCTCGAGCAGCAGGGCATCCTCTACGCCCACCTGCCGATCCCCGTTCGGGACGGAGCCGTCTTCGCCGGCTGGTATCCGACGCCGCAGGATGCCGCGGCCTTCGCGGACGCGGCGCGCGTCAACGGGGCGGATGCCGTGGCCTGCACCGCCCAGGAGATCACCCTGCACGGCGCGTGGAAGAGCCCTGAAGAGGTGGCGGCGGCCGACGTGGGCGTGCCCATCCTGATGTACCACCAGTTCACCGCCCGGCCGGAGGGTGAGGACGGGTGGCTGCGCGGCAACTACGCGTACATCGGCGACTTCGAGGCGCACATGGCCTACCTGGCGGAGCAGCGGTTCTACCTGCCGACCTGGGACGAGCTGAGCGCGTTCATCGACGGCCGGCTCTCCCTCCCCGCCCGCTCCGCGATCGTGACCGACGACGACGCCGACCAGAGCTGGTTCGATCTCGCGGTGCCCGTGATCGACCGCCACAAGGTGCTCGCGACGTCGTTCATGATCACGGCCTACCGGCAGGACCCCGCTCCGTCTCCGTACGTGCTGCGGCGCTCCCACACGCACGACATGCATCAGGCGGGCGAGAACGGCGACGGCCGGATGGTGAACTGGAGCCCCGACGAGATCGCCGCCGACCTCGAGGCGTCCGCCGCGGTGCTCGGCGTCAAGGAGGTCGTGGCCTACCCCTTCGGTCATCACAACGACACGGCCAAGCAGGGCGTTGCACAGGCCGGCTTCACGATGGCGCGCACGATCGAGCCCGGTTACGTGCGGGCGGGCACCGACAAGCTGGCGCTGCCGACGGTGCGCATCAACTACGGCATGGGGCTGGATGCCTTCATCGGCCTCGTCGGCTGACGCGGGGAACGGCGCCCGCGCCCGGCGGGCGCCGTTCCCTCGTCGCGCGCGGGTCAGGCCCGGCTGGCCGCGGGGGTGCGGGTCTCGGCGCTCACCATCCACGCGTACTGCTCGAGCTTCTCGATGATGGCGTGCAGGATGTCGGCGCTCGTCGGGTCCTCTTCATCGACCTGATCGTGCACCCCGCGCATCGTCGAGACGGTCGCCTCGAGCCGCACGGTGATCAGATCCACCGTCTCGCTCGTGTCGACCTCGCCCTGCGGGTACTCCGGCAGAGTGGTCGTGTCGGCCACGGTGTCGCTGCGGCCGTCGGGGACCCCGTGCAGCGCACGCATGCGCTCTGCAATGGTGTCGCTGAACTCGCGGGCGGCCTCGATGATCTCGTCGAGGATGCGGTGGGTGTCGCGGAAGTTGCGGCCGACGACGTTCCAGTGCGCCTGCTTGCCCTGCATCTGCAGCTCGAGCAGGTCGACGAGGCAGGCCTGCAGCGCGTCGTCGAGCTCCTTCGACGCGACGAAGCCCTTCTCGGCGTTCTGCCGGCGGGTGGTCTTCGCGCCCTTGCCGCCCGGGGCGGTGCGGCGGGCTCCGCCCGAGGTGGGAGCGGACTTGGTGGGGTTTTCGGTCTTGGCCATGGCTTCACGGTACGGCGACGGGCCTGGCGAGGGGATCCCCTTGACACCCCGCGGCGAGGGCCCTAACCGGTCGAACCCGCACGGCGCTCATCGAAAACCCCTAGTGGGACCCGCGCCGATCCCCTAACGCTTCCCCGCCTACCCCCCGTGAAGTTGGGGGACTGGGCATCTTCCTCCCGAGCCATCGGCGGCCTTAGAGTCCGAGAGCGCGATCGAATCATCTGGGGTGCTTCGGTTAATGGCGGTCTGGGGTCGTCTGCGCAGAGGATACCGGCGAACCCGATTCGCCCTGTGTCGCGTTGGGGAAACATGTCAGATGGAGACGTTTCGACGTGCGCGCGCTGTGCCGCTGAGTTGCGGTGACAACGCTCGACGCGGCGGCCGTGGCGGGGGCAGGAGCCGAGGCGATCGGCGCCTTCCGCCCGGTCGCCGCGCCCAGCGTGCCGAAGGCCGCGCTCGCGGCGGCCGTTTCGCCACGCGTCCAGCCCGCCCTGCAGCGGCGGCGGCTCTGGGAGCGGCGGTACGCACGATTGCTGGGCTTCACCGATGCCACGATCGTGGTCGCAGTGACCGGGATGACGGGCTGGATGACGCTCGCCTCGGCTCAGCCCCGGCCTGACGGGCTCCCGAACGTCGCGCGCGTGACGGTGCTCACCACGATGGTCTGGCTCGTCATGCTGGTGGCCTTCCACACTCGCCTCGCCGACATCCTCGGATCCGGCTCTGCCGAGTACAAGCGCGTTGCGCACGCGACGGGTTTCGCCTTCGGCATCCTGGCGATCCTCTTCATCGTCTTCCAGTGGCGCGACGTTCGGATGGAGCTGATCGCCGCCCTGCCGATCGGTCTCTTCGCGCTGCTCCTGGCGCGCTGGCTGTGGCGGCGGTGGCTGATCGTCCAGCGGCGGTCCGGGCTGTGCGCGAACCGGGTGCTGATCGCCGGGAGCGCTGCGGAGATCGAGTACGTGATCCGCTGCCTCACACGCGCCGGCAACCTCGGCTACGTCGTGCTCGGGGCAGTGACGCGCGACGCATCGGGCGAGCGGGTCGTGGTGGATGGACGAAGCTACCCCATCGTCGGTCCGATGAGCGTGCTGGCCGTACATGCGCGAGAACTGGGCGCCGACAGCGTGATCGTGGCGAGTCGGCCTGAGGATGACCCCGATTACATCCGACGGCTCAGCTGGGATCTCGAGGGCACCGCCGCAGAGTTGATTCTCTGCAGCCGCCTCACCGACGTGGCCGGGCCGCGGATCTCCCTCCGTCCGATGGACGGGCTGCCCCTCATCCACGTCAAGATCCCGGAGTTCGAGGGCGGCGTTCACGTGCTGAAGCGCGCCATGGACATCGTCGTGGCCGGCCTGGCCCTTCTTCCGATCGCGCTCGTCACACCGCTGCTCGCGCTCCTGATCTCGATCGATGACCGTGGACCGGTGTTCTTCCGTCAGACCAGGGTCGGTCGTGACGGTCGCGAGTTCGCAATGATCAAGTTCCGGACGATGCGGACGACCGCTGAGGCGGAGCTCGACGAGCTCCGCCTCGCGAATCAGGGTGCCGGCCCGCTGTTCAAGCTGAAGACAGACCCTCGCGTGACGCGCGTCGGGGCCGTGCTGCGCAGGTACTCCTTGGACGAGCTCCCGCAGTTCTGGAATGTGCTGCGCGGCGAGATGAGCGTTGTGGGGCCTCGGCCACCGCTGCCGCAGGAGGTAACGCGTTACGACGGCACGATCTACCGGCGCCTGTATCTCAAGCCGGGTATCACCGGGCTCTGGCAGGTCAGCGGCCGCAGCGACCTCTCCTGGGACGAGAGCGTGCGGCTGGACCTGCGATATGTCGAGAACTGGTCCGTGATGACGGACCTCATGATCATGTGGCGCACAGCCCAGGTCATGGCGAGGCCGAAAGGGGCCTACTGATGACCACCACGCTGACGGTCAGCGGGTCCGAACTCCCGGTCCCCTACCCGCTGATCGTCCTCAAGCCCGCCAGCGGGCGGACCGATCTGACTCAAGGCATCACCACGCTCGATGTCGACGGCACACCGGTGCATCTGGTCGATCGTGGCACGGCGTTATCGCTGATCGCGGCGGCGGCGCGGCACACCAGCGGCCGGTCCCTGGGGGTGGCGTCGATCAATCTCGACCACCTGCACCACTTCGGCGCGAGTCGACGAGAGAGACGACCAGCGCGCACGGGCGCACGCAGCAGTGCGGTGGAGTGGCTGAATCTCGTGGACGGGGCGCCCATCGTGGCGCACGTCACGCGGGTCACCGGCGCGCGGTTCCCCAAGCTCTCAGGCAGCGACCTGATCGAAAGCGTGCTCGATGACGCTTCGCTGCACAAGCAGTGTGTCGCCATCCTGGGGGGCATGCCGGACGTGACGAGTGCCTTGTCGGCGAGGATCGCCGACAAATGGCCGGGCATCCGGTACGCGGGCCACTGGGCGCCCTCCCGGCAGGACGTGGACGACGGGCCGGCCTCAGGACGGATCGCGTCGGAGCTGCGGACGGTGGGCGTGGACATCCTCAT
>DASUQB010000471.1:0-3300 GCA_036280835.1 Microbacterium sp.
AACGGACCAGACCGATGACGACCGACGCCCCGACGCTCGCGGCCCGGCCGCGCGCGCCGCGCTCGCGCCGCACGCTGCGCAAGGCGCTGCTCGGCACGACCGGGATCGTCGGGTTCCTGCTCGTGTGGCAGCTCATCCCCACGCTCGGGATCATCAGCCCCCAGTACCTCCCGTACGCGACGGAGACCCTCGCGCGGATGGCCGAGGAATTCCGCGACCTCGAGTTCTGGCGCAACGTCGGCCGCACGATGACCGCGTGGTTCCTGGGGCTGCTGATCGCGACGGTCGCCGCGACGGTGCTGGGGACGATCATCGGGCTCGTCCCGTTCCTCCGGCGGGCGACGCACACGACGGTCGAGTTCCTCCGGCCGATCCCGTCGGTCGCCCTGATCCCGCTCGCGGTGCTGGTCTACGGCATCCAGCTGCAGGCCGCGCTGGTGATCATCGTCTTCGCGAGCTTCTGGCAGGTCTTCGTGCAGGTGCTCTACGGGGTCGCCGACGTGGATGCCGTCGCCCGCGACACCGCGCGCGCGTTCGGGCTCACCCGGGCCGAGCGGGTGCGCTTCCTGATCCTGCCGACCACCCTGCCCTACCTCATGACCGGGCTCCGCCTCGCGGCCGCCGTGGCACTGATCCTCGCGATCACGGCGGAGATGGTGATCGGCACCCCCGGCCTCGGCCGCGCGATCGTCTTCTACCAGGCGGCCGGCGACTGGGTCGGCGTCTACTCCCTCGTCATCGTGACGGGCCTGCTCGGGCTCGCCATCAACCTCGTCTTCCGCCTCATCGAGCGCAAGTCGCTCGCGTGGCACCAGTCGGTGCGCGGGGAGGAAGTGCTGTGACCCTGTACACGAGCACCGTCGTCGTCCCCCGGGAGCGCTCGGGCGCCTGGAAGCGGACGGCCGTCAACATCGGCTATGCGATCGGCCTCCCGTTCGCACTGCTGGTCATGTGGGGCATCTGGGCGACGATCTCGCCCGCGCAGTTCTTCCCCGGCCCCCTCCGCATCCTCGAGGCCTTCGTCGACACGTGGGTCGGTCCCGCCTTCCTCACCGACGTGGTGCCGAGCCTCGGACGCCTGGCGCTCGGCATCGTGCTCTCCATCTCCATCGGCATCGTCGCCGGGACGCTGATCGGCCTCAACCGCTGGCTGCGCGAGCTTCTCGAGCCGCTGCTGGAGTTCTTCCGCGCGATCCCGCCGCCGGTGCTCATCCCGATCGTGATGCTGCTCATGGGCATCACCGACGCCATGAAGGTCGCGGTGATCGTCTTCGGCGCCGTGTGGCCCGTGCTGCTCAACACCATCGAGGGCGTGCGCTCCACCGACAGCGTCATGACGGAGACGGCCCGGTCCTTCGCCCTCACCCGGGGTGAGCGGCTCCGCTACCTCGTGCTGCCCTCGGCGAGCCCCCGCATCATGGCCGGCGTGCGACAGACCATGTCGGTCGCCCTGATCCTCATGGTCATCTCCGAGATGTTCGCGTCCTCCTCGGGGCTCGGCTATCGGATCGTCTACTTCCAGCGCAACTACCTCATCGCCGAGATGTGGAGCGGCATCCTGCTGCTCGGCCTCGTCGGGGTGCTGCTGGCCGCTCTCTTCAGCGTCGCCGAGAAGCGCGTGCTGCGCTGGTACCACGGAATCAAGGAGGTCGAACGTGCCTGAGACCCTGCTCAAGGTCGAGAACCTGAAGAAGGTCTACGAGTCGACGACCGGCAACGTCGAGGCGATCGGCGACATCAGCTTCGAGATGGGCGCGGGGGAGCTCGTGTGCATCGTCGGGCCCTCCGGCTGCGGCAAGACCACGCTGCTGAAGTGCATCGCCGGGCTGCTGCGCCCGACGCAGGGCACGGTCGAGCTCGACGGCAAGCGCGTCACGGGACCGCCGCCGAACATGGCGCTCGTGTTCCAGGAGTACGGCCGCAGCCTGTACCCCTGGCTCACGGTGCGCGGCAACGTCGAGCTGCCCCTCAAGCACAAGAACCTGAGCCGCGCCGAGCGGGACGGCCTCATCGACGACGCCCTCATGGCCGTGGGCCTGGACCACGCCGCCAAGAGCTACCCGTGGCAGCTCTCCGGCGGGATGCAGCAGCGCGTGGCCATCGCCCGCGCCGTGGCGTACCAGCCCGAAGTGCTGATCATGGACGAGCCGTTCGCGGCCGTCGACGCCCAGACCCGCGCCGACCTCGAAGACCTCGTGCGCCGCCTGCACCTCGAGCGGGGGATGTCGATCCTGTTCGTCACGCACGACATCGACGAGTCGGTGTACCTCGGTGAGCGGGTCGTCGTGCTGTCCAAGTCGCCGACGTGGGTGCAGGAGGATCTGAGGATCGACCTGGCGCCCGACCGCGATCAGATCACGACGCGCGCGCTGCCCCGCTTCACGGAGCTGCGCACGCATGTGTACGAGCAGATCCAGCGCGCCAAGCGGGGCGAGGCCCTGCGTCCCACCGCGTGAGCGGCGCCTCGGGCGGGGCAGGACCCGCCGAGAGAGGGAAGGGCATGCGCAGCCGTCAGCCGAAGCAGCTGCTGCTGGCGTTCTTCGGTGAGCACGTGGTCGACCAGGACGTGCCGCCGTTGCGGGCGAGCGCGCTCATCGAGGTGCTCGAGGGCGCCGGCGTGGCGGCTCCTGCCACCCGCGCGACGCTCGATCGCATGGTGCAGCGCGGTCTGCTCACCCGCGAGCGGCGGGGCCGGGAGATCCTGTTCTCGCTGACAGAGGAGGGCGGCGCCGTGCTGCGCGAGGCGACCGGGCGCGTGCGCGGTCCGCACCCGTTCGAGCCGCACGGCACGGGCTGGACGCTCGTGACGTTCACCGTCCCGGAGGACCAGCGCACACTGCGCCACCGCCTGCGCTCGGCACTGACGTGGGAGGGCTTCGCCCCCTTGCGCGACGGGCTGTGGCTCGCCCCGGGGGAGGTCGACCTCGCCGCCGCCCTTGAGCCGCTGCGCGCCGACCTGCCCGTCGCCGCGATCACCGCCTTCCACGCTCGCGAGCTGCCCGGCTACGCGATGGCCGACAACGTGCGGTCCGCGTGGGACATCGACGGGATCCGCGACGAGCACCTCGCGTTCATCGCGACGTGGAGCGACCCGGCCACGGCGACGCAGGCCGGGAGCCCGCTCGCGGCCAGGGCGATGCTCGTAGCCGACTGGCTGGCGCTGCTCGGCGCCGATCCGCGGCTTCCCCGCGCCTTCATGGACGACGACTGGCCCGCCGACCGCTCGTACGAGGTCTACTGGACCGCCCGCAAGCGCCTGGATGCGGCATCCACTGCGCAGTTCGCGGCGCTCGCCGCCGA
>DASUQB010000472.1:0-9849 GCA_036280835.1 Microbacterium sp.
GCACGACCCTGCACACATCGGGGCAGTTCGCCGTGCGCGTCATCATCATGATCCTCGCGGCGCTGGTGGCCCTCAGCATCCTGCTCGATCTCGACATGCTGCTCGGCGCCTTCGCGGCCGGCGTCATCTGGAAGCTGATCATGCGCAACGCGCCGGAACGCGACCGCGAGCAGGTCGACAGCAAGGTCGAGGCGATCGCCTTCGGCTTCCTCGTGCCGGTGTTCTTCGTCTACACCGGCGTGACGTTCGACCTCGAGGCGCTGCTCGCCTCTCCCATGGCGCTGGCGCTGCTGCCGCTGTTCTTCGTGCTGCTGCTCGTCGCCCGGGGGCTGCCGTCGCAGCTGTCGGTTCCCGCCGGTGCGTCCGGGCACGACCGCGCGGCGCTCGCGCTGCTGGCGGCGACGGGGCTGCCCATCATCGTCGCCGTGACGAACATCGGCGTCGACGAGGGGATCCTCGACTCCGCCCTCGCCTCCGCGCTCGTGGGAGCGGGCATGCTCTCGGTGCTCGTGTTCCCGCTGCTCGGGATGATGCTGCGGTCCCGATCGTCGACGCGGGCGGGCGACCAGCTGGACGCCGCGCCCGCCGAGCCGACCCAGGAGGAGGCGTAGGTGCCCGACGTCCGGTCGATCTTCGACGCCGCCCGCGTGCGGCTGGCCGATCTGCCGCGCGAGGGCCTCGGCCGCACGACCCAGCCCCGCCGCATCCTGGGCCTGACGCGGGCGCCCAGGATCGTCCCGGTCGGCACGGCCTGGCACCTCGGCGTGCTGCTGGTGGGGGATGCGACCGTGATGGCCACCGGAGAGATCACGCGAGCCGTCGACCCCGGGCGGAGGGGCTACACGGCCGAGTCGGCCCGCCACCGCGCGGAGCTGCGCGCGGCCGCTCTCCGCGGAGGCTTCGCCGAGGGGGACACGGTGCACTTCGGGTGGACCGAGCTCGACCTCGACGCGGTGGCCCGCGGCGAGGCATCCGGACCGCTCTCGGTCATCGACGGGGAGCCGATGGTGCGCTGGAGCGCGTCGGGCGGCCTCGCCCCGCTGCGCGGCTACCTCGACGAGCGCATCGAACTGCTCGGGCACCCGCCGCTCGGGGCGTGACCGCGGTCGTCGGCGCTCGGCACCGCAGCGGGCATCCGCGGCGGGCGCACAGTCTGCGGCATCCGCCTGCCTCGGCACAATCACCAGACCCGCCCATCCACGCCGTCGTACGCTGAGGTATGGAACAGACACAGGCTCGCGACATCGTCCGCCAGTCGTCTGTGATCGCCGCGGCCACCTTCATGGTCATCGCCGCGTTCATCGGCACCGGCGCGGCCGGCGGCACGTCCGTGCAGGACCTCCAGGGCGGCGCCCTCGACTCCGACGGCTCGTTCCTCGCGCCCGGCCGCTCGGCCTTCGGCATCTGGACTCTCATCTACGCCGGACTGCTCGCCTACGCCGTGTGGCAGGCGCTCCCGAAGCAGCGGGCCTCGGCCCGTCAGCGCTCGATGGGATGGTGGATCGCCCTCACGATGGTGCTGAACGGCGCCTGGCTCGTGACCTCGCAGTTCGGGTCGCTGCCCGGCACGGTCGTCGTCATGGCGCTGCTGCTGGCGGCGCTCGGGTGGACGTTCCGTCGGGCGGTCGTCACGAAGGAGCACCAGTCGCCCTGGCTCGACGCCGTGCTCATCGACGGCGTCACCGGCCTGCACCTGGGCTGGGTGAGCGTCGCGACGGTGGCGAACGTCGCAGCGTGGCTGACGGCCACCGGCCCGACCTCGTGGGAGGCCCGCGCGCACCTGTGGGCGATCACGATGCTCGTCGTCGTGCTCATCATCGGACTGGCGATCTCGTGGGCGAGCGGGTGGCGGCTGACCCCGCCGCTGGCGATGGCCTGGGGCTGCCACTGGATCGGGCTCGAGCGTCTGCTCGGCGAGCCCAACGCCGGCGACGTGGGCGTGGTGGCGCTCGTCGTGGCCGCGCTCCTCGTGCTGGTGCCGGGCACGGCGCGGCTGCTCTCCCTGCTGCGTCAGGGCGGCGACTGAGCGGCCGACAGGGCGTGGGTGCCGACCGCGTGGAGCGCCCGACGGGTCAGGACGCCGCCGGCCCGAACATGCGGGCGAACGTGCGCAGCAGGCGGGCCGGTTCGGTGACGGATGCCGCGAGCACACGACCCGCGATGGCGTCGTACGCGTCCGCCTCGAAGTACCCGTCGTTCCGGTACACCGCCATGCGCTCGGTGAAGTCGCGGGTCGTCGGCTCCGGGTGGAACTGCGTCGCGTACAGGCGGTCGCCGGCGCGGTAGGCCTGCACGGGGCACGCCTCGTTGGTGGCGAGCAGCACGGAGCCCGGGGGCACCTCGGCGGCGCCCTCCTTGTGGGCTGTCAGCGCCGTGAAACGCGTCGCGAGCCCGCCGAACAGGGGGTCGCTCTGACCGTCGCGCGTGAGCTGCACGGCGACCGGTCCGGTGTCCTCCGGCCAGGCTCGGCTCACGGTGCCGCCGAGCATCCGGGTGACCACGCCGATGCCGTAGCACGTGAAGAGCGCCGAGGTCCGGGCGTCGGCCGCCCTCGCCGCGATGCGCTCGAGGTCCGCCTCCAGGCGTCGCTGGGACTCGTTCTTGGTCGAGTCCGGGTCGGTGAGGTTGAAGGGACTGCCGCCGATCAAGAACCCCGAGTACCGGTCGAACACGTCCTCCGGCAGCGGGGTGCGCACGAGATCGTGCTCGCCCAGCCCGCTCGCGTCGAGGCGCGTCGCCGTGAGGAACGAACGGTACTCGGCGGCGGCCGCGCCTGCTTGCGGGCGCACGCAGACGTAGAGCAGGGGGAGGTCGGTCGCCATTCCGTGATTCTAGGCGTCGGCAGGAGGGGGAGAAGATTTTCCGAGACGTGTATCAGGCGGGTACTTGCCCTCCTCCTCACCGATGTGGACACAATGGGCCCTATGACCGAGAGACCCCGGTCGGACCCGCGCAGCGCCCCGGAGTCGCCCGACGAGCCGGAGGGCGCCGTCGTGGGCGCCGACCCCGCCGTCGAGCCGACTCGCTGGGAGCGGGCGGCCGATCTTTTCGTGAACTGGCGCGAGGGCGAGACCCGCGCGATGGACGAACTGGTGCGCCTGATGACGCCGGTGCTGTGGCACGTGGTGCGGGCCTACGGGCTCGACCACGCGCTGGCCCAGGACGTCGTGCAGACCACCTGGATGACACTCGTGCGCCGGCACGACTCCATCACCGAGCCGAGGGCGGTGGCGGGGTGGCTCACCACGACCGCGCGCCGCGAGGCCTGGCGCGTCGGCAAGCTGCAGCGCCGCGCCGACCCGACCGAGGCGGAATACCTCGAGCCGCACCTGCCTGCGCAGGAATCGGCCGAGGAGACCGCGTCGAGTGTCGACGAGACCAGCCGGCTGTGGTCGGCGGTGCGCGAGCTCAACGATCGCTGCCAGCGCCTGCTGCGGGTCGTCGCGTTCGAGGAGCGCCCCGACTACGCCCGCCTTGCCCAGGACCTCTCGATGCCCATCGGGAGCATCGGACCCACCAGGCAACGGTGCCTGGGCAAGCTCCGCGCCCTCCTGCAGGGCTCGGGATTCGAGACATCCGGGGGGATGAGATGATGTCGAACCACATCGAAGACCACGCCGCGGACGCGGCCCTGTTCGCGCGACTGCGCGCGGTGTGGGAAGAGGTCGACCCGGTGCCCGTCGACCTCGTCGACCGGATGGTCGCGGCCGTCGCCGTCGAGGACCTCTCCCGCGAGTACGCGCTGCTCACCCTCGTCGAGGGCGCCGAGCTGTCGGCCGTGCGCGGCGAGAGCGACACGCTGACGCTGCAGTTCAGCGACGGCACGACCAGCGTGCTCCTGCACGTGACCGCGACCGAGAGCGGCCACCGCCGCATCGACGGATGGGTCGACGGCACGGCCCTCGCCGTGCGGCTCGCGCAGGGCGAACGGGAGTGGTCGGCGGATGCCGGCGAGAGCGGCCGCTTCGCGTTCGACGAGATCCCCCCGGGGGTCTCGCGCATCCGGCTCGCCGTCAGGCACGATGACGGCGTGCGCGAATTCATGACTCCCCAGTTCGAGGTCTAGTCCCGGTCGGGGTGCGTGACGCCTCCCTTCCGCCTGCCCTGCCCACCCCCGAGATGACCTACGAAGGAACCAGCAGATGAGCGATGCCACCAACGGTGCAGAACCGACCGGGCCGGAAACGTGGACGTGGGAGGACCGGCTCAAGGCAGACCTGCCCCGTGGCTCGACCCTCGATCCGGCGAAGGAGCCGGTCGCGAACTACCGCGCGTACCCCACGGAGTACGTCACCGGGCATCTGCTGCTGGATGACCCGGAGACGGAGAGCGACACCGTCCGGTGGCTGAAGCTGGCCGGCGCGGAGTTCGGCTGGGCGGTCGAGACCCCGGAGGAGGCGAAGGGGGCCACCGAACGGGAGGGCGACGTCGCCGACCCGCCCGGATCCGCCCGCGCTCAGGCGAGGCGAGTGCGGATCACCCCGTCGCCTCGGGACGATCGCGACGACGAGCCGGTGCCGCCCGTCGACGCATGGCGGCTGCTGCAGCGGGCGCGGAAACGCCATGCCGAAGGGGCGCCGCGGATCCCGAGGCGAGGCGAAGGGGGCGGCGTCTCGCTGAGCGAGGAGCCGGTGCCGCCGCCGCGCCCCGATCTGCTGCAGACGGTCGGCCTCGACCACGTGCTCACGATCGACCCGATCGGAATCTCGCCGCACGGCCGGACGAACCCGCACGGAAGGACGAACCCGCACGGGCGCACCAATCCCCACGGACGGACGAACCCGGCCGGTGCGGAGGGATACGCGTATCCGGGCACGGGCGGGCGGGAGGTCGTGTCCTTCGTCGGCTCTCTTCCGGAGCGGAAGGATCCTGCCAAGCGGGGGCGACGCCCCGTGGTGGCCTTCGTCGACACGGGCTGCGGCGCCCACGACTGGCTGCCGGACAGCATCGTCGAGCGCCGGCCGAAGATCGGCTCGACCATCATCGGGATCGATGACGACCACTCCGATCCCGAGACCTTCGGAGACCTGGCGGGCCCGTACGACGGGTTCCTCGACGACGGCGCCGGCCACGGCACCTTCGTGGCGGGCATCATCCGTCAGCTCTGCCCCGATGCCCAGCTGATCTCGCTCAGGGTGGCCGACAGCCAGGGGACCGTCCTCGAGAGCGAGCTCATCGCCGCCGTGGAGGAGCTCGCCGACTACATCGACGCGGGCAATCCGGTGGACGTGCTGAACATCTCCCTCGGGTACTACCACGAGACCCCCAAGGACGGGCAGTTCAGCAAACGGCTGTACAACGCCCTGACCGCGCTCCGCACGCGCGGCTGCGTCGTGGTGTGCTCCGCCGGCAACGACTCGACCGACCGGCCGGCGTTCCCCGCGGCCCTGTGGAACTGGCCGGGGGCCGGATTCACGCTCGATGAGCCGAAGGATGCGGCGCCGCACGTCTCCGTCGGCGCACTCAACCCGAGCCGCGTCTCGGTGGCGCTGTTCAGCAACATCGGTCCGTGGGTCTCGACCTACGCCCCGGGCACGTCCATCCTGAGCTGCTCGCCTCCTTTCGAGGGCGGCGTGCAGGCGGGTTCGCGCAACGATCGGGCGTCTCGGCGGCGTGAGTCGCTGAACCCGGACCAGTTCGGTCAGTGGTCGAACGACAAGATGGTGGGCGGCTTCGCCATCTGGAGCGGCACGTCGTTCGCGGCGCCCTTCATCTCGGGCAGGATCGCCGCGAACCTCGGGGAGACCCTGATGAAGGACAGGAAGGCGATCGCCGCGGCCGGGCTCCGCACGGCCGCGTCGACCGTTCTGAAAGCGCTCGAGAGCGAAGACGGGTCGCGCCTGCCGAACTAGCGACTCCTTGGCCATGATGAGAGTGTGACGTCCGGACCCGGTGAGCTGTACGAGCGCGGCGTCGACCTGACGAACCGCGGAAGGTACGCGGCTGCCCGGCGCGCGCTCGAGCGTGCGTCCTCGGAGACGCCCGATGACGACGTCGACCTGCGTGCGCGGATCGCCGGCACCCTCTCGTACGTGATCAGCAAGGTCGGCTCGCCGACCGAGGCGACGCGCGTGTGCATGGACGCGCTGGCCATTCCCGGCCTCAGCCCGGAGACGGCGGCGATCCTGTACGGCCAGCTCGGCGCGATCGAGATGGACAGCGGTCACCTCGAGACGGCCGTCGCGTGGCTCGGCCGCAGCATCGACGGGCTGGCCCACGACCCCGTGCGCAGCGCCAACATGCGCATGAACCGCAGCCTCGTGAACATGCAGTGGGGGCGGCTCGACGAAGCCAGCGACGACCTCGAGATCGCCGCATCCGATTACCGGGCCGCCGGCCTCGACCTCGAAGAGGCGCAGGCCCGGCACAACCTCGGCTACGTGTCGATGCTCTCGGGCGATCTCGTCCAGGCGCTGCAGATCATGCAGCAGGCCCGCGCGCTGCTGGACAGGGAGTCGTCCACGTGGGAGGCCATCGGCGACGTCGACCGCGCCGAGGTTCTCCGCGACGCGGGGCTGACGACGGATGCCGAGCAGATCCTCGAGCGTGTAGGCCGCGTCTTCGGAGCGCACGGCATGAGGCAGGCCCGCGGTGAGGCCGAGTTCAACCTGGCACGCTCTCTGCTCACCCATGACCCGGAACGGGCGGCGCGGGTGGCCGCCGCCGCGGGGAGGAGATTCCGCGCTCTCGAGAACGACATGTGGGCGGCCCGCGCGGAGGGCGTGCGGCTGAGGGCCGTGCTCTCCGCCGGCAACGTGGGCCGGTCGGGGAACCGCACGGCGATGCTGCGGGGAATACCCGGTGAGGCCGACGTGGATGCCGCGGCTTCGGCGCTCGAGGCGCATGGGCTGCGCAGCGAAGGGGCGGCGCTCCGGATGACGGACGAGCTCCGGCGCGCCCGGCACGGGGCCGATGGCGACGGTCCGCGCCGCGTCATCCGGCAGCCGCGCGGTGCGTCGATGGATGTCAAGCTCCTCGCCTACGAGGTGCGCGCCGCCCGGGCCGCCGCGGCCGGTCGTGAGGGCGATGCGCGCCGGCAGGCCGCGGCGGGCCTGGACCTGCTGTCGTCGTGGCAGAACTCGTTCGGCAGCCTCGACCTTCAGACCTCCACGAGCGGTCACGGCATCGGCCTGATGCTCGAGGGACTCGCGTCGGCGGTGCGCTCCCGCAGGCCCGACGTGCTCTTCGAGTGGTCGGAGCGCGCCCGGCACCTCAGCCAGGAGGTCATCCCGCTGCGTCCGCCGCCGGACCAGGGTCTCGCCACGGATCTGGCGGAACTGCGGATGCTGCGCGCCGAGAACCCGTCGGGGGACTGGCTCTCGGACCCGCGAGCCGCGGGCCTGCGCGACCGAGCGCGCGAACGGCAGTGGTCCGGGACCGGATCGGCCGCCGTGCAGCAGCGCGTGAGCCTCGAGGAGTTCCGCGGTCGGCTGGGGGATGACACCGCGCTGCTGGCGTTCGTCTTCAGCGGCGACTCCCTGTCGTGCCTCGTGGTGTCCCGCTCGCGCACCGCGATCGTCGACATCGGCCGCTGGTCAGCGGTGCGAGGGGGACTGGCGGGTCTGCGCGCCGACCTCGACGTCTCGGCGTCGGTGCGCACCGGCCCGATGGCGACGATCGTGCAGAGGACTCTGGATGAGCGTCTCGGCCTGCTCTCGTCAGTGCTGCTGAGCGAACCGCTGCGCGCGGCGGGTGACGCGCGCCGTCTCATCCTCACCGTGCCGGGCGTGCTCAACGGCATACCGTGGGCGATGCTGCCCGGCATGCGCGGTCGCGTCTTCACCGTCGCGGTCTCGGCGACGAGATGGACGAGCTTCCGCCCCGCGGCCGAGGCGGCGGGCGCTGATGGCTCGCAGACGGTCGGGTTCGCCACCGGACCGCGGGTCGCACGAGCCGACGAGGAGGTCTCGGCGGCGGCATCCGCCTGGACCGCGGCCATCGCGCTGCGCGGCGAGGACGCGACCGTCTCGGCCGTCACGGACCTCGCCTCCGTGGTCGACGTGCTGCACATCGCCTCGCACGGACGTCATGCCGCGGACAACCCGCTCTTCTCGGGCCTCGAGCTCGCCGACGGCACGCTGTTCGGCTACGACATCGACCTCATGCCCCACGTGCCCGACACCGTCGTGCTGTCGGCGTGCGAAGTGGGGCGCTCATCGGTTCGAGGCGGCGAGGAGGCGCTCGGGATGACGCGCACCTGGCTGCATGCCGGGTCGCGCGTCGTGCTGGCCGCGCCGGTGGTCGTAGCCGACGACGTCGCCTGCGAACTGCTGGGCGCCCTGCACACGGGCCTCGTGAAGGGGCTCGCGCCGGCCGAGGCGCTGGCCGCGGCATCCGACTCCACCGGCCTGATCGCGCCCTTCCAGGCGCACGGAGCGGGTTTCTGAAACTTTCTCGCCGGCCTTGTATCAGGCACCGGCCGCCGCACTCCTGACAGGTGGAACGGTGCACAGCACGGGTCCGCCAGGGGCATGGCGGATCTGCTGGGGGCACACCCCATCCGATGACCCGCTGGGGCGGGTCGGACGGGGTGGCACCGGGCCAACGGGGGATGTCGCAGAGACCCAGGTCGGCGACATCCCCCGCTTCTGTTGCCGGCGTACCGGTCAGCCGCGCGAGCTGTGCGCGGTGCGGCCGCGGACGATGCCGACGAACGTCTCCACATCGGGTGTCGTGCGCTCGGATTCCCATGCGAGGGCGACCGTCGACACGGGGCCGTCGCGCAGGGGCCGGAACGTCACGTCCTTGCGGTGGTGCAGGCGGGCGAGAGACATCGGCGCGACGGTGACGCCGACCCCGGTCGCGACCGTGGCGATCGCCTCGGACGTCTCGGCCGGAGCGGCGAAGGCCGGCTCGACCGCGCCGGGGATGTCGATGCGGCCGAGCACGTCGTCCTCCGGCACGATCACCACTTCGCCCGCGAGGTCGTCGCGCCCCAATTCGTCTGCCACGGTGAGGGCGGAGTCGACGGACACGATGACGACGGCGGTCTCCTCGTAGAGAGGGATGGCATCCACGCCCCGCCTGTCGATCGGCAGTCGGACGAGCGCCGCGTCGAGCTGTCGGAGCGCGTCGCGCTGATCGGCCACCGCGAGCGGAACGAGCTCGAGCGGCACATGCGGCATCCGCTCCTTCCAGGCATCGATCCACTTCCCGGGGGTCGCTCCGGGGATCGTGCCGAGTCGGAACGTGCGGGGCTCCTCCGGCGGCGAGGCGGGGGCCGGCTGCGGCTTCGGCTTCTGGCCCGGCTTCTGCTTCTGGTTCGGCTTCTGCTTCTGCGAGGGTGCGGCGGCGGGGCGCCGGGCGCCGGCATCCACCCGTCCCTTCGCCCGCTTCGCGGGCCGTCCCTTCGCCATCACGCCAGCGTACCCGCGCGGTATGGTCGGCTCATGATCGCCATCCTCGCCACCGTCTTCGCGGCGCTCGCCGCCCTGCTGCATGTCTACATCTTCGTGATGGAGAGCGTGCAGTGGACCCAGCCGAAGATCTGGAAGCGGTTCGGCGTGCGCGACCAGGCAGCGGCCGAGACGACCAAGCCGATGGCGTACAACCAGGGCTTCTACAACCTGTTCCTCGCCATCGGGACCGCGATCGGCCTCGTGCTCTTCTGGACGGGCGCGGATGCCGCCGGTGAGGCGGCGGGGAAGGCCCTGGTGCTGTTCAGCCTGGGTTCGATGGTCGCGGCGGCGCTCGTCCTCGTCACGTCCGGCAAGGGCTACGCCCGAGCCGCGGCGACGCAGGGAACGCTGCCGCTGGTCGGCTTCGTCCTCTTCCTGTTCGCGTAGGCCCTCAGCACGCGCCCCACTGGCCGGCGCCGGCCGCTCGCGCGGCGGCCTGCGCGGTGACGAA
>DASUQB010000473.1:0-3092 GCA_036280835.1 Microbacterium sp.
GGGAGACCGGCTTGTCCACGATCTCGCCGACGGCGATCATGTCGCCCGTGGTCTCGGTCATGATGACCAGTCCGACGATGAGCATCGACACGATCGAGGCGACCTGGAAGGCCGGCAGCCCGAAGTGGAAGGGCGTGATGAGCGCGAACCACGCGGCATCCCCGACGCCCGACCAGTCGACCATCCCCGGCACGAAGAGCGCCGCGATCGTGCCGAGCAGGAGCCCGAGCAGGATCGACACCCGCTGCAGGGCCGGCGGCGCGAACCGCTCGATGAGGACGATGAGCAGCAGCGTCCCGAAGGCGAACGCGACGTTGACCGGGGCGGCGCCCTCCGGCGATCCGTCGACGATCCAGCCGGCCGCGACCCGCATGAGCGACAGGCCGATGATCAGGATGACGGTGCCCGTGACGATCGGCGGGAAGAAGCGCAGCAGCTGGGAGAAGAAGGGCGCCACGAGGATCATGAAGACCCCGCAGGCGATGGTCGCGCCGAACACGGCCTGGATGCCCTCGCTCTGCCCGATCGCGATCATCGGCCCGACCGCCGCGAAGGTCACGCCCTGCATGAGCGGGAGCCGCACGCCGAATCGCCAGAACCCGACGGACTGGATGATGGTGGCGATGCCGGCGACGAACAGGTCTGCGCTGATCAGGAACGCCAGGTCGGCCGAGGAGTACCCCAGCGCACCGCCGACGATGAGGGGCACCGCGACCGCTCCGGCGTACATCGCGAGCACGTGCTGCAGGCCGAGCGGGAACATCCGCGCGAGCGGAGGCACTCCGTCGACCGTGTTGGCGTTCCGCCGCTCGGCCTTCGCCGCCTTGCGATCGGCGGCCTTCTTGTCCGTGACACCGGCTGCGGCCATGCGCGCACTCCTGAGATCGAGGGGCGTGACCCGCGTCCGCCCCGTTCCGTGTGAGCAGGCTAAGCTCGCCGCGACCGGCGCGACCGCGAATGCCTGCACTGCTCGCGGCCGGCCGCGCCCGTGACGCCGGGCTGGAAGACTCGACATGGCCGGCTGCGGCCGTGAACAACCCGTCCCGAGGAGATGCCCTGACGATCTACCGAGGACACCTGATCCACGTGGCAGGCAGTCCCAGCCTGCCAGACGCGGACGGCGCCCTGGTCACCGAGCCCGACGGCGCGCTGGCGGTCGACGCCGCGGGCCGCATCGCCTACTCCGGGCCCTGGGCCGATGTGCCGCGGGCGCTCGCGGACGACGAGGTCGTGCCGACCGGCGGCTACCTGCTGCCCGGGTTCGTCGACACGCACGTGCACTACCCGCAGACCTTGACGACCGACGCGTTCGGGGGCGGCGAGCTGCTCGAGTGGCTCGAGCGCTGCGTCTTCCCGGCCGAATCGCGCCTGTCGGAGGCCGGCTTCGCCGACGCCGTGGCCGCCGAGTTCGTACGCCGCCGGATCGCCGTGGGGACGACATCCGCCCTCGTCTTCGGCTCGGCGTTCCCCGCCGCCCAGGACGCGCTCTTCGCCCGCACCCTCGACGCCGGACTGCGCATCGTGAGCGGCCGTGGGATCCAGACCGTCGGCCCGTCGAGCGCCGCCCCGCTGCTGACGAGCGAGGATGCCGCGATCGGGCTTGCTCGCGACGAGATCGCCCGGTGGCACGGACAGGATGCCGGCGGGCGTGCCGCCGACCCGCGTGCCGCACTGGCGCAGGTGGCGGTCATCCCGCGCTTCAGCCTCGCCGTCACCACGGAGACCCTGGGACGGCTCGGCGACCTCTACGCCAACGTCCGCGGCGACGGCGTCTACTTCCACTCGCACCTCAACGAGAACGACCGGCACGGCGACGGCGAGATCCAGGCGGTGCGCGACCTCTACGGCGTCGAGTGCTACCTCGACACCTACGACGGGCGCTTCCTCTCCGGTTCGCGGACCGGCGGCGAGAGCCTGCTCGGCCGGCGCAGCATCCTCGCCCACGCCGTGCACTGCGACGACCGGGAGCTCCACCGCCTGGCCGAGACCGGCTCGTCCATCGCGCACTGCCCGACCTCCCAGCTGTTCCTGGGCAGCGGCACGATGCCGTGGCGGCGCACCGTCGCCTCCGGCACCAACGTCGCGATCGGCACCGACATCGGCGCCGGCGACGAGTGGCTCATCCCGCGCGTGCTCAACGACTGCTTCAAGGTGCACATGAGCGAGCCGGGGGCGGATGCCGAGGCCCTCCATCCCGCACAGCTGCTGTTCCTCGGCACGCTGGCGGGCGCGCGCGCCCTCGACCAGGAGGCGCTGATCGGCAATCTGGATGCCGGCAAGGAGGCCGACTTCGTCGTGGTGGATGCCGGGGCCCAGGCCGGCTTCGCGGAGTCCCTCGCCGCGGCGGCGGAGCGCGGCCCCGAGTCGCACCTCTTCACCCTGCTGATGGGCATGCGCGAGAGCGCGGTCGCCCAGGTGTTCGTGCGGGGTCGCCGCGTCGTCGCCGGGGTCTGACCCTCGGGCGGGGCCGGCCCCGGTCGCGGAGACGACCCCCGGTCGCGGGGTTGACCCTCAGTCGTCGGATCCGCGGGACGCAAGACACCCACTGGGGCCTGTGCGGCTCGGCGCGGCCCACCGGTCCGACGACCCGCGGCTCAGCGGTCCGACGACCCGCGCACCCGCACCCGCCCCTCAGACCGCGAACAGGGTGCACGCCGCCCGCACCCAGGCAACGCGAAAGGAACATGTAAGCGTTTGCAGTACCCTGGTGCGATGACTTTCACGCACGAGACCACGCTCGAAGGCAGGCTCGAGGACACGCCGGATGTCACCGCCGAGCGTGTGTTGCCCAAGCCCGGGTCCGAGTGGTGGCGCTCCGCCGTCATCTACCAGATCTACCCCCGCTCCTTCGCCGACGCGGACGGCGACGGCGTGGGCGACCTCCCCGGCGTCACGAGCCGCCTCGATGACCTGCAGCGCCTCGGCATCGACGCCATCTGGCTGAGCCCGTTCATGACCTCCCCGCAGAAGGACGCCGGCTACGACGTCGCCGACTACTGCGACGTCGATCCGCTCTTCGGCACGCTGGCCGACTTCGACGCCCTGCTCGCCGGCGCCCACGCCCGCGGCATCCGCGTCATCGTCGACCTGGT
>DASUQB010000474.1:0-4273 GCA_036280835.1 Microbacterium sp.
CGACGTCCGGAGCGAGCCAGCCCGCGCCGGATCGAGGGGAGCAAACGACGGCGCAAGGCGGTCCGCCGGCCGAGCCGCGCCGCTCAAAGCCCACTGGGACTGGATCGCACCCAGGAGGTCGGGGGTTCGAGTCCCCCGAGCTCCATCGCCCGGAATTCGCGGCCTCTACGCGGGTTTCGGGCGTTCTGCTTTCCCTGATTCGCGGCGCTCGTTGATGACGTGGCAGTAGCGGGTCAGGGCCAGGCGGGCGTCGTGGCCGAGCTGGCGGGCGACGTACATGACGCTGCGGCCCTCGTGGAGCAGCAGCGAGGCGAACGAGTGTCGAGCGCGTACGGCGTTGTGTGGCGGCGCCGATGGCCTGCACGGCGCGCCGAGGTCTCGCGTAGCGGCGCGAGGAGCCGCACGGTGCGGTGCTGGTGCGTCTTCGTATCGGCGTCCTCAGCGAGCGAAAGCGCGCGCTGCACGAGGATCGTCTGCGCCCGCCCGGCGCTGTCGGGCTCTGTCCGCGGATGGACAGAGTGGCTGGCGATGCGGCACGATGCGACGGGCCCGGACCCCTAGAGTCGATGGAACGTGTGTGAGCGAAGAGCGTCGTAAGGATGATCAAGAGCTTCGGCGGCTGCGCTCGGAGGTAGAGGCCCAGCAGCGCGACATCCATGATCGGGATGACCTGGAGCACCGCCAGGACGCGCTGATCGCGCGACTCCGCGACGAAGCCGCGGTGCGCGACGAGGATCTTGCCCTGCTGCGCGAGCGGCTCGAGACGGCGCAGCACGAGTTGGAGGATCTGCGCGCGATCCGCGATGCGCTCACTCCGCCCGAATTGCCGCGGCGCCCCGGCTTGGAACTGGCCGCGGCGTTCCTGCCCGCCTTCGCCGAGAAGGTCAGCGGCGACTTCTACCTGGTGGCCGAGGGGCCGCAGGATTCCACTGTCTTGGTCATCGGCGATGTCGTCGGCCACGGCTTGCAGGCAGCGCGGCGTGCGTCGTTCATCCGAACGACGTTCGCCGCGACCGCACCGTTCTCGGATGATCCCGGCCGCCTCCTGAGCTGGGCGAACACCGCGTTGATCGAGCGCGCCGGGACCGGCAGCGAGTTCGTCACCGCCGCCTGCGTCACATATCACCCGACCGAGCAGCTGCTGCGCTGGGCCTACGCCGGCCATCCCCGGGCGCTCTGGCTCGATGACGGCGTGGAGTTGATGGCGCCGAAGCAGGGAGCGCCACTCGGAGTGTTCGCCGATCCCGGATGCGTTGAAGCTTCGCGGCGGTTGACGGCCGATGTGGGAGTGCTGCTCTACACCGACGGGCTCACCGAAGCGCGGCACGACGGCAGGCTGTTCGGACTGGATGGCGTGAGCGCTGCGCTCGGCGGTCTTCACAACCCCTCACCGACCGAGGCGGTCGCCGTTTTGCGCGCACGCGTCGCCGACTTCGCCTACGGCACCCTCACCGATGATCTCTGTCTCCTCGCCGCCCGCATCACCCAGCCCGGCGCTGCGAACGTCGAGCCGACCTTGATCCGCCGGTGATTCCTGGGGGACTTATGGGCCTGGAGCAGCCTCGTCACTTTGGCGTCCGCCGGCCACACCAGCGCGCGAGCTAGTCGCTCGGAGCGTCTCCATCGCCCGGAATTCGCGGCGTCGGTTCAGCTGAGCTGCTCGGCCAGTCCGAGGATGATGCCCTCAGGGCCACGCAGGAAGCAGAGCCGGTAGCTGTCCCCGTACTGCGCGATCTCGCCGACGAGCTCGCCACCGTGGTCGCGCAGGCGGGCAACGACGTCGTCGACGTCCTCGACAGCGAACATGATGCGGCGTATGCCCAGCGCGTTCGCCGGCGCGCTCTCGGCCTCGGCCCTGACCGCCGGCGGCGTGTGGAACTTCGCCAGCTCGAGCCGGCCGTGGCCGTCGGGGGTTCGCATCATGGCGATGTCGGCCCGGACGCCGTCGAGCCCGACGGTGCGGTCCACCCAATCCCCCTCGTTGGTCGCCTCGCCTTCCAGCTCCATGCCGAGCTCGACGAAGAAGGCTTTGGCAGCCTCGAGGTCCTCGACGACGATGAGAACGTTGTCCATCCGCTGAAGCGTCATAGGTCTCCTTGTGTCGTGGGCCGCGCCCGTCGTGGCCCTTCACCTGGTGAGCGGAGCCGGTCAGCGCTTCTCGACATGGAGCCACTAGGTTCCTCGCGTGGTGACACGGCTCCACGACGACGAGCCGGACACCAGTCCACGGGTCGTCCGGACGCTCCTCCGCGACCAGGTCCCTGAGCTCGCCGGACTCGAGCTCGAGCGGCTCAGCAACACCGGCTCCGACAACGCGCTGTATCGATTGGGAAGCGAGTTCGTCGTCCGGCTGCCTCGCCTCTCCGACGCTGCTGGTCGTCTCGGCGTCGAGCTGAGCTGGCTTCCTCGCCTCGCCGGACTTCCGGTGGGCATCCCAGAGATCGTGCACGCCGGCGAACCCACCGAGGCGTACCCGTACCGCTGGGCGATCGTGCGGTGGCTCGTCGGCGTCGACGCCTGGGACGCCCGTCATCACGAGGACTGGTTCGGCCCCGATCTCGGGCGCGACCTGGCCGCCGTCGTCCGGCACCTGCGAGGCATGGACGTCGCCGATGCACCGCCGCGCGAGCCGGGGCAACGCGGCGGGTCGCTCCGGGCTCTCGACGATCGGGTGCGCCGGTGGCTCGAGCGCGCCGACTCCCTGGTCGACGTTCCGGCGGTGACGCGGCTGTGGGAGGAGTGCCTGGAAGCCGCCACGGACGAGCTGGAGCCTGCCCTGGTGCACGGGGACCTGATACCGGGCAACCTGCTCGTCGCCGACGGTCGCCTGACCGCGGTCATCGACTGGGGCGGCCTCGGAGCCGGAGATCCGGCCCAGGACCTGGACCCGGCGTGGTCGGTGCTCGACGCCGCCGGCGCCGCGGCATTCCGAGAGGTGCTCGACATCGACGAGCAGAGCTGGTCACGGGGCCGCGGCTTCGCCCTCGAGCACGCCATCGGGGCGATCGTCTACTACGTGCCGCGTCGTCACCCCCTGGGCGCCGTCATGCAGCGCACCCTGGACCGACTCCTCTCCCGACGGTGATCCACGACGACGCCTACGCGGGTTCGAGCGCTGCGTGACGTGCCTGCGGCCCCCGCCACTTCCAGAGTATCCCTGGTAGGGGGGCTTGTTTCAAGCCCCCGGGTGTGCCTCATACTCGCTCGCCGCAAGCGATGGATGGGAGCAACGCGATGGGCACTCGGGAGCATGTGGCGGCGGTGGGCTACGTCCTGGATCTTCGGGAGATCGACGAGACGCAGGTCGCGGTCGTCGGCGGCAAGGGCGCGCACCTGGGGGAGCTTTCGCGCATCGACGGCGTCCGCGTGCCGCCTGGCTTCTGCGTGACGACGGACGCCTTCCGGCGGATCATGGGGGAAGCGCCTTCGATCGACGATCGGCTCGATCGGCTGTCGCGCCTGAACGCGGACGACCGGGAGGCGATCCGCACGCTCAGCGCGGACATCCGCCGGACCCTCGAAGGGATCGCCATCCCCGAAGATGTGGCGGCGGCGATCGCCCTCGCGCTCGCCCGTCTCGGCGAGCAGGCCGCGTACGCCGTCCGATCGAGCGCGACGGCAGAGGACATGCCGACGGCCTCCTTCGCCGGCCAGCAGGACACGTACCTGAACGTCGTGGGGCCGGCCGCGGTTCTCCAGCACATCAGCCGCTGCTGGGCCTCGCTGTTCGCCGAGCGCGCCGTGACCTACCGGCTGCGCAACGGCTTCGACCACCGGAAGGTCCAGATGGCCGTCGTCGTGCAGCAGATGGTCTTCCCGCACGCGGCCGGCATCCTCTTCACGGCGGACCCCGTCACGTCCAACCGGAAGGTCGTCTCGGTGGAGGCCGGCTTCGGCCTCGGCGAGGCCCTGGTCTCCGGCCTGGTGAACGCGGACCTCTACAAGGTCCGCGCCGGTGAGATCGTCGACAAGGCGGTCGCCGTCAAGCGGCTTGCCATCCACGCCTCGCCGGCAGGCGGGACACGGGAACAGGAGATCGAGGCGGGCCGGCAGGAGCAACCGGCGCTGACTGATGCGCAGGTCATCCGGCTCGAGCAACTGGGCCGGCGGATCGAAGCGCACTTCGGCCGCCCCCAGGACATCGAGTGGTGCCTCGTCGACGACGACTTCCAGATCGTCCAGAGCCGGCCGATCACCACGCTGTTCCCCATCCCCGCGGCCGACGACGTAGCGAACCACGTCTACATCTCAGTCGGCCATCAGCAGATGATGA
>DASUQB010000475.1:0-9144 GCA_036280835.1 Microbacterium sp.
TCGAGACGAATCGAGAGCCCGGAAGCCTTCCGGGCATCTTCGAGAGGACATCGGATGCGCACCCTTGTGTTGAACGCGGGCTACGAGCCCCTGGCAGTCGTCTCCTTCAAGCGAGCACTCGTGCTCGTGATGAACGACAAGGCGACGATCATCGAGCGGATCGAGGGGGATCCCGTCTGGGGCACCTCGGTCGCGTGGGACAGACCGGCCGTCATCGTGCTGACGAGATACGTCCGCGTTCCCGGGGGAAGACGGGTGCCCGTCACCCGGCGGGGGGTGCTCAGACGCGACGCCCACCGGTGCGGGTACTGCGGCAAGGCGGCATCCACCATCGATCATGTGCTGCCGCGCTCGCGCGGGGGTGCGGACTCGTGGGAGAACCTCGTCGCGTGCTGCCTCCGGTGCAACAACGTCAAGGGCGACCGCACGCCGCAGGAGATGTCGTGGGAGCTGCGCCTCACGCCCCGTCCGCCGCACGGCACCGGGTGGTCGGTGCGCGGCACCGAGCGGGCCGATCCTCGTTGGGAGCCGTACCTGGCGCTCGCGGCGTAGCCCGGTCGACGGCTCGCCGCGCAGCGCAGTCGCCGACGCCGCCTGACGGGTGATGGCGGCCGGGCGTCGCAGGTTGGCTGTCCGCCGCCGCTCGCGCTCATCGCGCGCGTGATGGGATGGGCTCATGGACACAGCCCTTCTCGTCATCGACATGCAGCGCGGCTTCGACGACGCCGCGTTCTGGGGCCCGACGGCCAACCCGGAGTGCGAGCCGAACGTCGCGCGCCTGATCGCGGCGTGGGAGGCGGTCTCCCAGCCGATCGTCGTCATCCGCCACGACTCGCAGTCGCGCGAGTCGCCGCTGCACCCCGACGACCCGGGCAACGCGCTCGTCGACGCCGTCGCGGCGGTGGCCCCCGCTCTGTCGGTTCGCAAGAGCGTGAACTCCGCGTTCTACGGCGACGAGGACCTGCACGCCTGGCTGTCCGGCCGCGGCATCCAGAGGCTCGTGCTCTGCGGCATCCAGACGAACATGTGTGTGGAGACCACCGCGCGCATGGCGGGCAACCTCGGCTACGACGTCACGGTCGCGCTCGACGCGACGCGCACGTTCGACCTCTCCGCGGATGTCGCGGGGCTCGGCCGCGTGACGCGGACCGCCTCCGAGCTCATGGAGACGACGGCCCTCGACCTGCAGGCCGGCGGTTTCGCCGTCATCGCGACGACGGACTCCCTCGTGGAGCTCCGCGCTCAGGAGTGATCGCGGGCGAAGGATTCCATCAGCTCCGCGCGGGATTCCCCGTGGGCGGCGAAGTTGTCCCTCAGGCAGGTGCCCAGGTCCTCGAGGGCGTCATCCAGCAGCGCGCCGGCGATGCGCAGGTCCGCGTGCACGGATGCCCGGGCCGCCTCGGCGAGCCGCTGGGCGATCGGCAGCGCGTGACCCAGTGAGGTCGGGGCCTCGCCCTCGCGGAAGTAGTACGACTCCGGGCTCTGGCTGAGGTCGACCCGCACGCTGGCCAGCTGCTGCGTGACGGAGTGGATGACGCCGGTCGCGGCCGCGGCATCCAGCTCGCCCAGGGTCTCCGGGTAGCGCGCGCGTCCCAGCATCGTCAGGTAGAGCGCCGTCGCGCGCCGGCGCGCGAGCGTGGGGAACAGCTGCAGGAGCCACGTCGCGCCGCCCGTCAGCAGGGCGAAGCCGGTCACGGCCTGCACGGGGGAGAGCATCCGGATCACGGGATCGATCGGAACGATCTCGCCGAACCCGAGGGTCGAGAGCGAGACGAGCGAGAAGTAGAGCGCCTCGAGCGCGTTCGGATACCGGTCCGGATCCATGCCCTCGCTGTAGAGGAAGCCGTCGGGAATGTGCGGGAAGTAGATCAGCGCCCAGCCGATCGCCTGCACCGCCGCCCAGACGAGCACGACGCTGAGGGCCGCGATGGGGCCGGAGGCGGCCCGCGCGCGCCGGCCGAGCCTCGAGGTCAGGCTCCACACCCCGGCGACGATGCCGCGCGTCAGGCGGCCGCGGGCGTGCGGGTGCACGAGGGTGAGGAAGATGTCCGAGAGCCCGTAGAGGATGACGGCCACACCGAGCGCCGTGCTCACCACTTGCCAGCTCACAGGCTCACGCTACCCCGGCGGCGGGCGAGGGAGGCGATGTGGGCCTCGCCCGCAGCGTCTTGCGGCGTGCGGACGCCGAGGGGGAGTTCGCGTGCAAAGATTGACCGGACGCTGGAGGTTATGTGGGCAAGTTCGTTTATGGCACGCCGACGTGGTCGGTCGAATTCGAAGACCGTGCGCTGGCGCACCTTCGCATCGTGATGCTGGCCAAGCTGCGGCGATCCGAGAGCTTCAGCTTCTCGTGGAAGTACGAGACGGTGCACGGCAGCGGGCGGAGCTCGTTCTGGATCCATCCGGCGATCCCCCTGCAGTTCGAGTTCTTCGGCGGTCGTGAGGCGGTGCTGAACCGGGCGTGGATCGACGCGCTCATGGAGACGGCGAACAGCCCCAACGGGCTGGAGCTCATCCCCGAACCCGAAGCAGCCACCTCCGCGAAGCCCAAGGGCGTGGCTCGGCCGTAGTGCCTTTTCCGCGCGTTCCGCGCGGTGAGAGAGAGATTCGATGACAACCGTGAACAGACTCACCGTCGACGGGCGGGACTACTTCCTTCCCGACCCGGTCACGGAGCTGCGCGAGAACATCCTGCAGGCCATCCGGGCGGGCGGCGGATACGTGAACATCCCGCCCCTGCGCTCGGGCCCCGGCATCGACATCCTGTTCTCGCCGGGCATGCCCGTCGTGTGGGCGCGGATCGAGATCAGCCGCGAGCCGGAGACCGGCGAGGCGATCGACGCTCAGAGCTTCGCCGACCTCTGAGTCAGGCCGCCAGGAGGCGGTCGACGTCCGACCGAGGCATCGGCATACCGAGCAGGAAGCCCTGAGCGCGATCACATCCGAGTGAGCGTGCAAGCTCGAGGTGGGCGGCGGTTTCGATGCCCTCGGCCACGACGCGCAATCCGCGGGAGACCGCGGCCGTCATGATGGTGGCGAGCACCAGCGCCGTGGCGGCATCCTCGCTCTGGATGAGCGATCGGTCCAGCTTCAGCTCCGTGATCGGCAGGTCGTCCAGCTGATCGATCGACGCATGCCCGGAGCCGATGTCGTCGAGGGCGATGCCCATGCCGATGCTGCGAAGGTCCTTCAACCGCGGGACGACGACGGCGAGGTTCTTCAGCGGCAGGGACTCGGTGATCTCCATCGTGAGAAGCCTCGCCGTCCCCTCGCTCCTTCGAGCCTGCTGCGCCAGGCCGTCGGAGGCCGATCCATCGGCCAGCTGCACCGGCGACACATTGACCGATACGCCGATCGACGTGCCGGCCCGCTGCCAGGCGTCCGCGGCCGCGATGCATTCGTCCATCATGAACGCGCCGATCTCGTTGATGCTGCCGGTCCGCTCCGCGACGGGGATGAAGATATCCGGCGCGATCAGCCCGCGCTCCGGATGGAGCCACCGGCAGAGGCCCTCCACGGCGACGATGGCGCCCGTCTCCAGGGAGATCTGGGGCTGGAAGGCTGCGTACAGTTCTCCCCGCCCCGTGGCGAGCGCCAGGTCTGCGGCCAGGTCGCTCATATCATCCATGGCCTCAGTTAGTCGGAGTTTCCTCGCAAAAACAATCTCACACGCGAATCTCTCATCGGGGGTACAGTTCACCCTGCGCTCGATAGCCTCTTTGGTCTCCAGGTCGTTTACTATCTGATCGGAGCTCATTTATTGCGGCCGCGTGGGTCTGCGACATCCGGGGGAGTATCAGTGGCACCGACACGCACCGACGAGATTCTGCACCGGAACAATGTCACCGTCAGCGGCAACCCCGACGGTCGCCCGATGGTCTTCGCGCATGGGTTCGGCTGCAACCTCGACGCCTGGCGAATGGTCGCTCCCCGGTTCGAGGATGACTACCGGGTCGTGCTCTTCGATCTCGTGGGAGCCGGCCAGTCCGACACCACCGCGTACGACAAGGGGAAGTACGACTCCCTGCACGGCTATGCGCAGGACGTGCTCGAGATCCTCGACGTGCTCGACCTCACCGACGTCGTCTTCGTCGGTCACTCCGTCAGCTGCATGATCGGCGTCCTCGCCGCGAACCGCGACCCTTCGCGCTTCGGGCGGATGATCCTGATCGGGCCCTCGCCGCGGTACATCAACGACGAGCAGTACCACGGTGGTTTCGAGCAGGCCGACATCGACGGGCTCCTCGACGCGCTCGACGCGAACTACTACGGGTGGTCGAGCGCCATGGCCCCGGTCATCATGGGGAATCCCGATCGCCCCCACCTGGGGGAGGACCTGACCGCGAGCTTCTGCAGCATCGACCCGGCCATCGCGCGGCACTTCGCGAGGGTCACGTTCCTCTCCGACAACCGGATGGACCTGCCCGACGTATCGGTTCCGACGCTCGTCATCCAGTGCAGCGACGACATCATCGCCCCCCTCGACGTGGGCCGGTACGTGCAGGAGGCGATCCCGGACAGCACCCTCACCGTCCTGCCCACGACCGGACACGTGCCTCTGATCTCGGATGCCGCGCTCGTCGTCGATGAGATCCGTCGGTACCTCGCGTGAACGCCGGCGATTGGGCGCGTCGCTACAACGAGGCGCCGTGCGGGCTGCTGTCGACCACCAGCGAAGGTCAGATCCTCGAGGCGAACGACACCTTCCGGGAGTGGACGGGATACACCCACGAAGAGCTCGCCGGCATCCAGTTCACCGCACTTCTCGACAGCGGCAGCCGCCTCTTCTACGCGACGCGTCACCTGCAGGTGCTGCACCTTCAGGGACACGTCGATCAGGTGGCGCTCACCTTGCAGACGGAGAACGGCGCCCGGATGCCGATCCTGCTCAACTCCGTGCTGATCCGCGACGGCGACTCCGAGCTCATCCGCACCGCGGTCTTCGATGCGACGGAGCGGCTGGAGTACGAGCGCGATCTGCTGCAGGCCCGCCGGCTCGCCGAGTCCTCCGAGGCGCGCGTGCGCATCCTCCAGGACGTCTCGAGCACCTTCGGCCTCAGCGCGACCGATGAGGATGTCGTCGAGTCCTTCGCCGACATCGCGCGCGAGGCCTTCGCGGCGACGCACGCCTCGGTGCTGCTCTTCGACGAATCGGGCGAGCTGCACCTCGTGGCCGGCACCAATCCCCTGTGGGGGAACGTCGCGCCCATCCCGGCCCTGCGTGACCCCGGCGTCGAGGTCGCCGTGACGGCGGACGAGGCCGAGACGGCCTACCCCGAGCTGGCGCATGGCCTGCGAGCGGCGCGACTCCAGGCGATCAGCATCATGCCGCTGTCGACGGAGCAGCAGCGGCTGGGCCTTCTCGTCTGCTACTTCGGGCGCGCGCGCGAATTCGATGAGCCCTTCTTCGACCTCCAGAGGGCGCTGGGCAGGCAGGCGACGCAGACGCTCGTGCGCGTGAGGCTGCAGCGGCAGCTCTCGCATCTGGCTCGACACGATCAGCTGACGGGACTGGCGAACTGGCAGCTGCTCCAGGAGAGCATCAAGGAGGCCATCGACGACGCCGAGGCGAGCCGGCAGCCCCTGTCGCTGGTCTTCATCGACGTCGACGGATTCAAGTCGGTCAACGACCAACTCGGGCATGCCGCCGGTGACAGCGTGCTGCGGGATGTCGCCGAACGGCTTCGCGGGGCGATCCGCGGAGGAGACATCCTGGGCAGGCTGGGCGGGGACGAATTCGTCGTCATCTGCCCCCGCGCCGATGCGAAGGCGGCGGCCGCGATCGCGGAGCGTCTGCGCGACCAGAGCCGGCAGCAGATCGACGCCGTGCCGATTCCGCTGGAGGTCTCCGTGAGCATCGGCGTGGCGACCTACTGTCCCGACCTCGAGGACCGTCCCTCCAACGACCAGCTGCTGCGACGCGCCGACTCGGCGATGTACCGGGCCAAGGGCACCGGCAAGGACACCTTCGCCCTCGAATAGGGCGGCGCGTCCAGAATCGAACATCCTTTCCGGTTTTCCGCCTTCGGATGTCCCCGGCCCGGGATAGGGTCCTCCCATACGTTGACCGACTAGAACATCTGTTCTAGCCTGTGGGAGTGAGGGCGATCGTGCGGGCGCAGCAGGAGGAACGCAGCGGTGACGTGCTGCGCCTGCGCGCGCAGCTGGAGCGGGCGCAGGGGCGCAAGCTCGATGCGCCCGTGCTCCCCGCTCACCCCGCGATCGCGTCCCTCCTGCCCGGGGGAGGCCTCAGGGCCGGTGCCGCGTATTCGCTGACCGCCTCCGCGTCGCTGCTCTTCTCTCTGCTGGCGCCCCTGTCCCAGGCGGGCTCGTGGTGCGGGGTGGTGGGGATGCCGCAGTTCGGCGCAGAGGCGGCCGAGAGCATGGGCGTCGACCTCACCCGGCTCGTGCTCATCCCCGATCCGGGCGATCGCTGGCTGGCCGTGACGGCGACGATCGCCGAGGTGCTGCCGGTGGTCGCGGTGCGTCCCCCGCGCCGGGCGGCCGATGCCGAGGTCTCGCGCCTCGCGGCCCGGCTGCGCGATCGCGGCACGGTGCTGCTCGTGCAGGGGCCGTGGCCGCAGGCGGAGGCATCGATCGGCGTGGTGGATGCCGAATGGAGCGGCCTGGGCCGAGGGCACGGCTACCTGGCGGGGCGCGAGGTGACGGTGACGGTGTCGAGCCGGCGCACCCCGATCGCGCGGCGCGGCCGGGTGATGCTGCCCGGTTCCGACGGCGCGCTCGCCGGCGCTGCGCCGCGCATCAGCGAGGTTCCCGCTCCCGACTATCTGCCGCTCGAGGCGGTGGGCTGACATGCGCCACGGAGCACCGGTGCGGAGCCTGGTGCTGTGGTTCCCCGACTGGCCGGTGACGGCGCTGGCGCGCGAGCGAGCGCAGGCGGTGGATGCCTCGTCCCCGATCGCCGTGATGGAGCACAACGCCGTCGTGGCCTGCTCCGCAGCCGCCCGTGCCGAGGGGGTCCGGCGGGGGCAGCGTCGCCGCGACGCTCAGGCGCTCTGCCCGGGGCTCACCGTCGTCGCGGCCGACCCGCTGCGCGACCAGCGCACGTTCGCGCCGGTCGTGGCCCTGGTCGAGGAACGAGCCCCCGGCGTGCAGATCCTGCGCCCGGGTCTGTGCGCCCTGCGGATCCGCGGACCGGCCCGCTACTACGGCGGTGAGATAGAGGCGGCGCGGGTGCTGCTGGACGCACTTCGGCACGGGGACGTGGAGGGTGGGCCCGCGCTCGTCGGCGTGCGGGCGGGGATCGCCGACGGCCCGTTCACCGCGGAACAGGCGGCCCGGGTCGGCACCGGCGCGGGCGAGCCGGTGTGCGCGGTTCCCGCCGGGGGAGCGGCGGGCTTCCTCGCGCCGCTGTCCGTCGCGACGCTGAGCGATGCCTCCGCCGCGGTCGGCTCGGGGGCGGAGCTCGTCGAGCTGCTTGCCAGGCTCGGCGTGCGGACGCTGGGCCAGTTCGCCGCGATGGATCCCGAACGGGTGCGGGAGCGCTTCGGCCACAGGGGCGTTCGGCTGCACTCCCTGGCCGCGGGCCAGGACTCCAGCGACGTTGAGCCGCGCGTCCCGCCCCCCGAGCTGCACCGGGAGGTGGCGTTCGAGCCGCCGCTGGAGATGGCGGATCAGGTGGCCTTCGGCATCCGGATCGCCGCCGACGAGTTCATCGCCGGCCTCGCGGCCGCCCGGCTCGTGTGCACGGAGCTCCGCGTCGAGCTGAGGGGCGATCGGGGGGAGCGCAGCGAACGGGTGTGGCTGCACCCGGGCTCGTTCGACGCCGCCTCGGTCGTCGACCGCGTGCGCTGGCAGCTCAGCGAGGCGGCGACGGAGCCCGAGGGGCAGAGCGTGCTCTCGAGCGGCGTCGCGTTCGTGCGCATCGCACCCGAAGCGGTGGATGAGGCGTCCCACCACGTCGCCGCGATCTTCGGCGCGGGGCCGGAGGAGCGCGTGCACCACGCGCTCTCGCGCGTGCAGGCGATGCTCGGGCACCGGGGCGTCGTCACGCCCGTGATCGGCGGCGGCCGCTGGCTCGCCGAGCGCCAGGTGCTCGTCCCGTGGGGCGATCGGGCGGTGCTCGCGAAGGAGCGGGCGCGCCCGTGGCCGGGGAGCCTGCCCGACCCGCTCCCCGGGACGGTCTTCCCCGAGCCGCTGCCGGTGCAGGTGGTCACCGGCGCGGGCGCTGCGGTCGACGTGGATGCCCGCGGGCGGGTCACGGCGTCGCCCGCCGTCTTCGTCGAGGGCGGCCGCCGCACCTCGATCGAGTCGTGGGCGGGCCCGTGGCCGATCATCGAGCGGGGCTGGGACGCCGCGCGCGCCCGTCGGGCGCACCGGGTGCAGATCGTCGATGCGGACAGCATGGCCTGGCTGCTCGTGTGCGAAGAGGGCGCGTGGACAGCGGAGGCGCGCTATGACTGAGCGCAGACCGGTCCCTGAGCCTGTCGAAGGGTCGGGTGACCCCTGATGGGCTGGCAGAACCCCCCTGTGCCGTGGTCGGAGATCGAACGCACGCTGAGCGACACCCGCCGCCCGAGGGCCGTTCCGGTCGGCGCGGACGGGGGCGACAGCCCCGCGTGGTCGCACAAGCGCGGAAAGTACGTGGCGCCGGTCATCGAGCGACCGCCGGACGTCGTGCCCTACGCCGAGCTGCACGCGCACTCGTCGTTCTCCTTCCTCGACGGCGCCTCGTCGCCGGAGGACCTGGTCGAGGAGGCCGAGCGCCTCGGCCTGCACGCGCTGGCCGTCACCGACCACGACGGCTTCTACGGCATCGTGCGCTTCGCCGAGGCGGCGGAGTCGCTGCAGCTCAAGACCGTGTTCGGGGCCGAGCTGTCGCTCGAGCTCCCGCAGCCGCAGAACGGGGAGCCCGACCCCGCCGGAGCCCATCTCCTCGTGCTCGCCCGCGGCGAGGAGGGCTACCACCGGCTCGCGGGGGCCCTGACCCACGCCCAGCTCAGCGGGGCCGAGAAGGGACGCCCGTCGTACGACCTCGAGGAACTGGCGGACCAGGCCGGCGGGCCCTCCCATGGACACTGGGCGGTGCTGACCGGATGCCGCAAGGGCGCGGTGCGCCGCGCCCTCGCCGCCGAGGGCCCGGCCGGCGCGGCGCGAGCCCTCGATCGGCTGGTGCAGCTGTTC
>DASUQB010000476.1:0-4741 GCA_036280835.1 Microbacterium sp.
GCCCGGTCTTCTTCCAATCCACCGTCTGCACATGCCACCCGTACGCCGCATACCGGACGGCGACGTTCTCGGTGAACGCGATATCGGTGTCGTCCTCTATCGAGATCTGGTTCGAGTCATAGATCACGACGAGGTTGCCGAGCTCCTGATGCCCGGCCAGCGAGGACGCCTCACTGGTGACACCCTCCTGCAGGTCCCCATCACTCGCGATCACGAAGATGTGGTGGTCGAACGGGGACTCCCCCGCGGCGGTGTCCGGGTCGAACAGGCCCCGCTCGTACCGGGCCGCGTACGCGAACCCCACCGCCGACGCCAGCCCCTGACCCAACGGGCCCGTCGTGATCTCCACCCCATCGGTATGCCCGTACTCCGGGTGCCCCGGGGTCTTCGACCCCCAGGTGCGGAGGGACTTGAGGTCCTCCAGTTCCAGCCCGAACCCACCCAGGTACAGCTGCACGTACTGCGTGAGCGAGGAGTGTCCGGCGGAGAGGATGAACCGATCCCGACCCGGCCAGTTCTTATCCGCCGGATCGTGCCGCATCACACGCTGGTAGAGCAGGTACGCGGCCGGGGCCAGGCTCATCGCCGTCCCCGGGTGACCATTGCCCACCTTCTCCACGGCATCCGCCGCAAGAACACGCGCCGTGTCCACGGCCCGCTCATCGATCTCGTCCCACTGGAAAGCTGACATCCCTGATCCTCTTCGTCCTCTTGGTGTGGCGCCGCGGGCGCCGGTGACGCGGCGAAGGGTCCGCGACACGACGTCGCGGACCCTTCGCGCTCTTCGTTCTACTGGCAGCCGGCGGCGGCGACCGTCACCTGGGAGCTGTGACTCTGACCGTCCGCCGATTCGCCCGTGATCGCCACGGTGTCGCCCGCGAAGTTCGCGGTCCGCGTGGAGAAGACCGTCGAGACGGTCTTGCCGGCGGCGAGTGAGAGCGTCTTGCTGCCGTGCGCGCCGGCGATCGTGACGGTGGCCGTCACGGTGTCGACGTTCTTCACCGAGACGACCTCGCTGACCTTGCCTGCCACGCAGCGCGTGGTCGCGGTCGCGGTCAGCTCGAGCACGGCGACCTCGACGGCGGCCGACGTGGACGGGGTGACCCGGCCGTCGGCGTAGCCGTCGTAGTGCGCGACGACCTGTTCGACGCCGGCGGGCGCCGTGGCGGTGGCCTTCCCGTCCTCGACGGCGACCGTCTGCGTCCACGCTCCACCGGTGAAGGTGACGGTGCCCGCGACCTCGCCGCCGTCGGCCGCGGTGACCTCGGCGGTCAGGGTGCGGTCTTCGGCGGTGAGGGTCGTGGTGGAGGCGACCGCCGCCACCGCGCTCCACGTGTTGAGCGCCGTCAGCACCGACTGCGACACGCTCACGAACGAGCCGTGGCGCGGGCTGGCCGGCAGGCCGCCCGTGGGCCGGACGACCCACTCGGCGCGCCGCGACAGGCGGTCGGCCTGCGAGCTGGAGGCGATCGCGTCCGCATCCGTGAGGAACGCGCGGTAGCCGCCCGCTCCGTAGTTGTCGACGAGGAAGACGTATCCGTCGTTCTCGGCGGTGTTGTTCGGGTCGCCGGCGTTCAGCTTGACGATCTCCGGCCCCTCGCCGACCTGGTTGGTCTCGAGACGCGTCATGTACGTGTCGGTGAGCTGCCAGGTGGTGTTGGGGTCCGCGCTCCAGTTCGACTGGGTGGTGGGGGCGGTCAGCACCTTCGAGCGCTCGAGGAAGATGTCCTTCCCCGCCTCGAGCGGGCCGGCGGCGCCGCCATCCTCGTTCTTGGTGAACCGGTAGTAGTAGTCGTCGATCTTCGTGACCGTCGAGTCGATCCGCGCGAAGCCGGTGTCCTGCCACGTCGTCGGCGGGTACGTGAACGTCTTGAAGTCGCGGGTCAGCACGTAGAACATCCGGGCGTGGCCGGGGCCGCTGGTGTGGGCGACGTCGTTGTACAGGCGCGACGCGAAGAACACGACGTACGACTGCAGCTCGTCATCCCAGTACGCCTCGGGCGCCCACGTCATGCCGGCTTCCGGCTGGTTGACAGTGATGCCGGTGTTCGCGCCGTTCGTGCGCACCCAGCTCTTCATGTCGGTGGATTCCCAGACCTCGATCTTGAGGCTGCCGTTGGACTGCGCGGCGCCCCAGTCACCGGTGCATCCGATGCAGAGGTCGGTGGCGATCATGTAGTACTTGTCGCCTTCGGCGGAGCGGATCACGTACGGGTCTCGCAGGCCGGTGGTGTCGGCGGTCGACGTGATGACCGGCTGGCCGCCGTTCACCGGCGAGAACGAGAAGAAGTTGTTGCCCGACGTCGCCGCCTGGTAGATCTTCTCGTCGTTGTCGGCCTTGAAGTACGCGGCCGCGTAGCCGGCGTCCGGCGCCCAGCGCGCCTTCTCCGCCACGGCGACCGTGAAGGTGCGCGACGCCGTGGCGCCGTTCAGGGTCGCCGTCGCCGTGAGGGTGACCGAGCGGTCGCCGTCGCCGTAGGCCGGACGCGAGATGATCCCGCCGTCCTTGAACGGGTCGGCGGCGCCGACGGCCGGCGCGGTGTAGGCCGGGTTCGTCGGGGTGACCAGGGCGGCGTCCGAGGAGGTCCACGTGATCGGCGCGCCGTTGACGGCGCCCTTCGTGATCAGCGGCAGGTTCTCGGTGGTGCGCGCGGCGAGCGACAGCGCGTCGAGGTCTGCGGAGAGCACCGGGGCCTTCACGATCACGTCGAACGTGATCGTCGTGCCGAGCGACGTCGCCGCCGTGACGGTGACGGGGGCGTCGGCGGTCAGCGTCGTGCGCGAGACGACGCCGGTGTTCGAGACGACGGCCGGGTTGGAGCTGGACCACGTGAGGGTGATGCCGTTGGCGGATGCCGGGAACACGAGGTTCCTCGTCACGTTGTCGAGCGAGGGGTTGGCGCCGCGCACGGTCGACTGGATGTCGAGACGGATGATCCCGTCGGTCGCTGCGGCCTTCTGGGCGGCGGTCGGCATGCTCTCGGTGACCTCCTGTGGGGTGAGGGCGACGTCCCAGAACTTCACGTCCGAGACATCCGCCTTCACGAGCGCGTCGCCCGTGTAGAGCGAGCGCCCCAGGTAGCCGAGCACGCCGGTGGCGGGCACGATGCTGCTCATCAGCTTCGTGTGGGTCACGGTCGACATCTGCACGCCGTCGCGGTAGAGGGTCAGCACGTTGCCGTTGCCGACCATCGTGAGCGTCGTGAGACCAGGGTTCAACGGGCCTCCGTCGGGGAGGCGCGTCTCGCCGTTGCCGGTGTCTTTCACCCGGATGCCTGCCAGCACTCGGCCGGCAGGGGCATCGCTGGACCGCGGGTTCACGAAGACGTGGTTGCCGAGCTGCGTGGTGTTCCAGGCGCCGATGCCGTTGCCGATGACCCAGCCGAACTGGTTGCGCGCGGTCTGCGTGGTCACCGTGTACTCCACGGTGAAGTTGTTGTCGGTGCCGGTGACCAGCCCCTGCGGGAGCGAGGCGTAGCCGTCGCCGTTGAACCGCAGCACGCTGTCGCCGCCGACGTTGACGAACGAGCCGGCCGTCAGCCCCGTCAGCGTCGCGTTGCGGCTGTTGCCCGACACGTCCAGCAGCGTGCTGCCCGATGCCGACATGTCGTAGTGGGCGGTCGGCGCCGGTACGGCGGCGTGCGCCGCGAGCGGCGCTCCGAGGCCCATGACCGACGCCGCGAGGGCACCGATCACGATCGACGCGGTGGCGCGCCGTCCTGTGCGCCGGCGGTTCCGCGGCGCGGAGTGAAGCGGTGATCTCATCAGCGAGAGTCTTCCTATCTGTGTCGGTTGTGTCAGATGCCCTGGGCGAGTCGGTAGTACGCCTGGTTCCAGCGGAGTTCCCGCTGGAAGTCGGTGAGGGTGGTGCTGTCGTCGATGATGACGAGCTCGGTCTTCGCGATCTCCGCGTAGTCGCGGAAGACCTCGATGCCGACGGCGGTGGTCATGACGGTGTGGTGGGCCGCGCCGGCGGTGAGCCACGCGGCGGCGCTCGTGGCGAAGTCGGGCTGCGGCTTCCAGACGGCCCGGCCGACCGGCAGGTTCGGAAGATCGGGCGCCTCGACGTTCTCCACCACATTGGCGACGAGCCGGAAACGGTCCCGCATGTCGCTCATCGCGACAACGAGGGCGGGCCCCGGGTCGGCGGTGAAGACCAGGCGCACCGGGTCCTCCTTGCCGCCGATGCCGAGCGCGTGGATCTCCAGCGACGGCTTGGCGGTGGTCAGCGACGGCGACACCTCGAGCATGTGGGCGCCGAGGATGCGCTCGCTGCCGGGAACGAGGTCGTAGGTGTAGTCCTCCATCAGGCTCGCTCCGCCGGGCAGCCCGGATCCCATGACGTTCGCGACGCGCACGAGGATCGCGGTCTTCCAGTCGCCCTCGGCGCCGAACCCGTACCCGTCGGCCATCAGGCGCTGCACGGCGAGCCCGGGAAGCTGCTTGAGCGCGCCCAGGTCTTCGAAGCTGGTCGTGAAGGCCCCGAACCCGCCCTCTTCGAGGAACGAGCGGAGGCCGACCTCGATGGCCGCGCCGTCGCGGAGTGACTGGTGCCGCTCCCCTCCGGGGCGCAGCTCGGGGACCACGTCGTACGCCTCGAGGTACTCCTCGATGAGGGCGTCCACGGCGGCATCGGATGCCGCGGCGACGGCATCCGCCAGTTCGTTCACGCCCCACGTGTTGACCTGCACGCCGAACCGCAGTTCGGCCTCGGTCTTGTCGCCCTCGGTGACGGCGACGT
>DASUQB010000477.1:0-2346 GCA_036280835.1 Microbacterium sp.
TCACAGACGACGACGGGCCCAAGGTGGGCATCGGGCGCCCCGTCCCGCGCGGGAAGGACCTGATCCTCCTCGTCACGTGCCCGAAGAGCGCCGACCTCTGCAAGGGGCGACTGCAGGCACGGATCGGCAAGCTCAAGGCCGGAACGGTGCGCTTCGAGCTCGCGAAGGGCCAGGGCCGCGAGCTCAAGCTGAGGCTCACCAAGAAGGCTCGCCAAGCGCTGAAGAAGCGTGCCCGACGGCTGAAGTTCACGGCCACGGTGGCCGACGCCTCCGGGGCGCAGAAGGTCACGACCCGCCGGTACCGGGTACCTCGCAGGCGCTAGACAAACGTACGTGATAGCGTACAGGCGGTGAGCGCAACAGCCATCGCCGCCCCGCCCGAGCCCGTCGCCGTCGGCGCGCGCGTCCGTGCACTGCGCGAGGGCATGGGCCTGTCGCTGCGCGACCTCGCCGAGCGCAGCGGCGTCTCGGCGCCCATGCTGTCCCAGGTGGAGCGGGGCGAGACCAGCCCGACCCTCTCGATCGCCTCGCGCATCGCCGGCGGCCTCGACCTGTCGCTGTCCCAGCTTCTGCGCCTCGACGAGGGCGGCTCGGTGACCGTCGTGCGCCGCAAGGATCGCGTCGCCGGCGGCGCCCGCTCGCGGGGGCACAGCTACGAGGTGCTCACGCCGCAGCTTCCGGGGCAGCGCGCCGAGCTGTCGCTTCACGTCCTGGCTCCGGGAGCCGCCACCGCGGGCGCGGACGACCCGCCCATGCACGAGCCGGGGGCGCGTGAGACGGCGGTGGTGCTCGAGGGCACGCTGCGCCTGCACTGCGACGGGGCCGCGCATGACCTGAAGGAGGAGGATTCGGTCACGTTCGACTCCGATCTGCCGCACCACTTCGAGAACCCGGGCAAGCGGCCCACGCGCTTTCTGGCGGTCGTGACCGCGGGGTTGAGGAGAAGCTGATGGCCCGCACGCTCTTCGACAAGATCTGGGAGGCCCACGAGGTCGCCCCGGGGCTGCTCTACATCGACCTGCACCTCGTCCATGAGGTCACCTCGCCTCAGGCGTTCGAGAGCCTCCGGCTGGAGGGGCGCACCGTGAGGCGCCCGGATCGCACGCTGGCGACCGCCGACCACAACGTCCCGACCGACGGCTCGACGGCCGCCGCCCAGATCCGCGATCGCCTGTCGCGCGTCCAGGTGGAGACGCTGGAGAGCAACTGCCGCGAGTTCGGCGTGCCCGTGTACTCGATCGGGTCGAACCGGCAGGGCATCGTGCACGTGATCGGGCCCGAGCTCGGCGTCACCCAGCCCGGGATGACGATCGTGTGCGGCGACTCGCACACCTCCACGCACGGTGCGTTCGGTGCGCTCGCGTTCGGCATCGGGACCAGCGAGGTGGAGCACGTGCTCGCCACGCAGACGCTCCAGCAGCAGAAGCCGAAGTCGATGGTCATCCGGTACGAGGGCGAGCTCGGCTACGGCGTGACGGCCAAGGACCTGATCCTCGGCACCATCGGGCAGATCGGGACCGACGGCGGGGTCGGACACGTGATCGAGTACGCGGGCCCCGCGATTCGGAAGCTCTCGATGGAGGGCCGGATGACCGTCTGCAACATGACGATCGAGGCCGGCGGCCGCGCGGGGATGATCGCCGCGGACGACACGACCTTCGAGTGGGTCGTCGGGCGCGAGGCCGCGCCCCGCGAGGTCCCGGACGAGTGGCGCGACCTCCACACGGACGAGGGCGCCGGCTTCGACAAGGAGGTCGTCGTCGACGCCGCGGCCCTGTCGCCGCAGGTGACCTGGGGTACGACTCCCGGCATGGTCGTGCCGGTCACGGCCGCGGTGCCCGACCCCGTTACGGAGACCGACGAGCGTGCGCTGCGCTACATGGATCTCGAACCGGGCACGCCGATCCAGGACATCCGCCTCGACCGCGTCTTCGTCGGGTCGTGCACGAACTCGCGGATCGGCGACCTGCGCGCCGCCGCCGAGATGCTCGACGGGCGGAAGGTGCATCCCGAGGTCGACGCGATGGTCGTGCCGGGCTCGTACCAGGTGAAGGCGCAGGCCGAGAAGGAGGGGCTCGACGAGGTCTTTCGCGCCGCCGGCTTCGACTGGCGCTCCGCCGGGTGCTCGATGTGCCTCGGGATGAACCCGGACATCCTCAAGCCGGGCGAGCGCTGCGCCTCGACGTCGAATCGCAATTTCGAGGGCCGCCAGGGGCGTGGCGGGCGCACTCACCTCGTGAGCCCGCAGATGGCCGCCGCCGCGGCGGTGGAGGGCCACTTCGTCGACATCAGGACGTGGAACGGAGGCGGGAGGTAACCGGAATGGAGCCTGTCGTCCGGATCAGC
>DASUQB010000478.1:0-2943 GCA_036280835.1 Microbacterium sp.
TGAACAGGATCGTGTACGCCGATGGCAGCGAGAACCCCCCGCGCTTCTCCGGCGGCGCGGTCGACGGGGCCGGCTCGGCTTGGATGGGCTCGGTCATCAGCTTTCTCCTCCGACGGGCTGAGGGCGCGGCGTTGGATCCTCCGCGGATGGGGCGGACGGCTGGTCGGTCGGTGGCACGTGCTCGATGCGGAACCCGGTGAACCCGTAGATGAGCGAGATCAGCGGGCTGAGCAGGTTGAAGAAGGCGAACGGCAGGTAGGCGACGGTGGCCACGCCGAGGACGCCCGCCATGTATGCACCGCAGCTGTTCCACGGCACGAGCGGCGAGGTGACCGTGCCGGCGTCCTCCACCGTGCGCGACAGCATGCGTGGCGCGATCCCGCGCTTCGCGAACTCGGCTCGGTACACCCGGCTGGGCATCACGATCGCCACGTACTGGTCACCGGCGATCACGTTCAAGCCGATGCAGGTGCCGATCACCGAGGCGATGAGCCGCCCGGTGCTCTTCGCTGCTCCGACGATCGGCCGGATGAGCCGTTCGAGGAAGCCCGCATCCTCCATGATCGCGGCGAACGAGAGGGCGCCGAGCACAAGCCAGATCGTGAACAGCATCGACGACATCCCGCCGCGCGAGAACAGCGCGTCGATCGTCTCGTTGCCGGTGTCTGACACGAACCCGGTAGCGAGGGCGGCGTAGATGGCCTCGATCGCGCTGGCGACCGGCCCGAGGGACGGGTCGCCCACGAAGGCCTCGACGGCTTCCGGCTGGGTGAAGATCGCCATCACGGCGGCGAAGATTGCGCTTCCGAAGATCGCCAGGAATGGCGGCGCCTGCCGAAGCGACAGGATCACCAGGAGGAGGAGCGGCAAGAGGTTGAGGAGCGAGATGTTGAACTCGCCGGCCAGGAACTCCTGGACGACGGTCGGGTCGAATGCCGAGTTCGCCGGCGGCGTCAGGAGACCGATGACGACGAATCCGAGGAAGGCGAGGCCGATGGCCGGGCCGGATGTCCAGAGCATCGCGCCGATGTGCTGCTGGGTGGTCACGCCGCCGACCATGCTTGGCACCAGCACGGTCGTCTCGGAGATCGGCGTCATCTTGTCGCCGAAGTAGGCGCCGGAGATGACGGCGCCCGCTGCGATGGCCGGGTCGGCTCCGACGAGCGGCGCGAGCGCCACGAACGCGACGCCCAGCGTGGCCGCAGTCGTCCAGGAGCTTCCGATCGCCAGACCCACGAGCCCGCACACGAACAGCGTCGCGGGGTAGAACCATTCCTCGGTGAGCAGGCCGACCCCGTAGTACACGACCGTCGGGATCGTGCCGGCCATGTTGAATGCGCCGATGAGCGCGCCGACCGCCAGGAGGATGTACACCGCCCCAAGCGCCGAGCTCACCCCGCCGATGGCTGCCTCACGAATGCGAACCGCCGACAGGCCGTTCTTCGCCGCGACGATGCCGGCCACCACGGCGCTGCCGAACAGCGCGACCTGCAGCGGGCCGCCGGTTGCATCGGTCCCGAACAACCAGATGGTCAGGCCGATGAGGCCGACCAGCGCGACGACCGGGATGAGCGCGTCGAGCAGCGATGGCTCGCGTGTCGGCGAGTCCTTCTGCGGCCGGGCGTCCACCGGCTCGCTCACGGCACGGGTCTCAGGAGCTCGCCGTGATGGCGGCTACGAATGCCGGCGCGCCGGATCGGTCCTGGGTCTCGGGCCCGCGAACGAAGATCAGGAGCAGGACGATGGCAATGACGACGAGCAGGCCGGCGATCACCTGGAGCAGGGTGATCACCTGACCCATCGAGCGATCCTCGTACCTCGTGGGAACCTCATCGGTCATGTGAGCACCTCACAGGGGGTCGCGGACCACCGGGCACGTCATGCAGTGCCCGCCGCCGCGGCCCTTGCCGAGCTCGAAGCCGGCGATCTCGACGACCTCGACGCCGGCCTCGCGCATCTTCGAGATGGTGAACGTGTTCCGCTCGTAGGCGACCACGACGCCAGGCTCGAGCGCGACGACGTTGTTGCCGTCGTCCCACTGCTCCCGCTCCTGCTGGTACTGGTCGCCGCCGGTCTCGACGATGTGGAGCTTCGGGATGCCCAGGGCGTCAGCCACCGCGGACACGAAGTCCTTGTCCTCGCGCACGTCGAGCGTCCCCGGCTTCGATCCGGGACGCAGGCTGATGGCGCGGATGCCGTCGACCACCTTCGGATACGCGGTTGCCTTGTCACGGTCGAGCAGGGTGAAGACGGTGTCGAGGTGCATATGCGCCCGGTCCTTGGTCATCACCGCGGCGATGACGCGATCCGCGGCGCCCTTCTCGAACAGGCCGCGGGCGATCTGCTCGATCATCCGCGCCTGGGTGCGCTCGGACAGGCCGATCGCCACCGCTCCGTTGCCGATGATCTCCACGTCGCCGCCCTCCATCGAGGCCAGCCCGAAGTCCTCGATGTTGAAGCGGTCGTCGTCGCCCAGCGGGGGATACCAGTACTCGAACCCGCCGTCCGCGAACATCGGGTGCGCACGGTAGATGACCGCCATGTTGTAGGCCTCGCGCCGCCGCGCCGGCCAGTACATCGGGTTGATCGAGACCCCGCCGTAGATCCAGCACGACGAGTCGCGCGTGAAGAGGGAATTCGGCAGGGGAGGAAGGACGAAGGTCGAGAAGTCCTGGACCGCTGCCGCGATGAGCGACCGGCCCTTCGCGGTATCCACATCCAGGCCCGATTCCTCGACGGTCAGGCCGCCGATGAGGTGGCGCGCCAGGACGTCGGGAGGCATCGCCGACAGCAGGGATCGCACGTCGTCAACGAGGCCGATGCCGACCGTGTATTCGTTGGCGACCCGCTCGATGATCCGCGTCCGCGCGTCGTCGCTTGCGGCGAGTGCCTCGCCGAGCAGGTCCTGGACGTAGAAGACCTCGACGTCGCGCTCGCGCATGC
>DASUQB010000479.1:0-2773 GCA_036280835.1 Microbacterium sp.
GTCATCACCGAGCGCCCGCCGAACCCGTGAGCGAGGGGCCTCTCCTGCGCGGTGCGGGTCTGCGGGCGTTTTGGCCGCCCGCGGCATCCGTGGCAGAATAGATCTTTGTGCCGTGACGGCGTCGGTCCTCGTGACCGCGTCGTGCATCGCGTTCTGCCTCAGGGGAGCCGAGGATCGTCAGATCCCACCGCACATCTCAATCCTTCACTTCATACCCGCGGTCGACCTGTGGCGGCCGCAGAGAGAAAAGATCATGCAGATCCTCGACGCTGTCGATGCGGCATCGCTCCGCTCCGACATTCCCGACTTCGGCCCCGGTGACACCGTCAAGGTGCACGTCAACATCACCGAGGGCACGCGCTCGCGTATCCAGGTCTTCCAGGGCCACGTCATCGGCCGCTCGGGCGATGGCGTCCGCGAGACCTTCACGGTCCGCAAGATCAGCTTCCAGGTGGGCGTGGAGCGCACCTTCCCGGTGCACAGCCCCGTGATCGACCACATCGAGGTCGTCACCCGCGGTGACGTGCGTCGCGCCAAGCTGTACTACCTCCGCAACCTCCGCGGCAAGAAGGCCAAGATCAAGGAGAAGCGCGACTACTGACGCGCAGCAGATCCTCTCAAGACACCCCGTGGCAGGCGCCGCGGGGTGTCTTGTTGCAGGCGGGAGTGTGCGACCCTTGATGTGCGGCTCCCGACGTTCGACGAGCCCCGAGTGAGGGATCCCTTTGACCACCGAGCACACCACTTCCGAGGGATCCTCGGCGCCGAGCCGTTCCGCCTCCATCGGACGGCCGCGCCAGCGCGGCTGGCTGATCTTCCTGCGGGATGTCGTCGTCATCATCCTGGTCGCGGTGCTGGTGTCCTTCCTCATCAAGACATTCGTGGTGCGGTCCTTCTACATCCCGTCCGGGTCGATGGAGGACACGCTCCTCATCAAGGACCGCATCCTGGTCGATGAGATCACCCCCCGCTTCGGCGACTACGAGCGCGGCGACGTCGTCGTCTTCCGGGACCCGGGCGGCTGGCTTCCGCCGTCGACCCAGCCACCGCGGCATCCGGTCATCGAAGCAGGCGACTGGCTCCTTTCCCTCGTCGGTCTTTCGGCCCCGGACTCCGATGACCACCTCATCAAGCGGATCATCGGGCTGCCCGGCGACCACGTCATCTGCTGCAACCCGATCGGGCAGCTCACCGTCAACGGCGTGCCGATCGACGAGTCCGACTACCTGAAGCTCGCGCCCGGCTCGACCGCCGCCTCGGCGCTCGACTTCGACATCGTCGTGCCGGATGACTCGCTCTGGGTGCTCGGCGACAACAGGGATCGCTCGAAGGATTCCCGTTACAACCAGGAGGAGCCGGGGAAGGGCTTCGTGCCCGTCGAGAACGTCGTCGGCCGCGCCTTCCTCATCACCTGGCCGCTGAACAGGTTCGGCGGCATCGACACGCACCACGAGGTCTTCGCGGGCGTGCCGGAGCCGACACCCGCGCCATGACTCCTGTCGCGCCCCGCCTCACCCTCGAGCGGCGTCTGCTGCGCGAACGGCCGCTCGTGATCGCGTGCGACGAGGTGGGCCGGGGCGCCCTCGCGGGGCCCGTCGCGGTCGGCGCCGCGGTCATGGACGAGAGGGGCGCGCGTCGGCGCATCCCCGAGGGCCTCCGCGACTCGAAGCTCGTGCCGGAGCCGAGACGGGCGGATGTCGCGGCCCGAGCCGGCTCGTGGGTGCAGGGAAGCGCCGTCGGCTGGGCCAGCGCCGCCGAGGTCGACGAGGTCGGCATCATGCGGGCCCTGGGCCTCGCCGCCATTCGAGCCCTGGCCGACCTCAGCGCCCATGGCTTCCACACCGCCGAGGCGATCGTCATCCTCGACGGCAACTACGACTACATCACCGCCGCCGGAGCGCGAGGACTCACCGTGCGCCCGGTGATCAAGGCCGATCGCGACTGCGCCAGCGCCGCCGCGGCATCCGTCATCGCCAAGGTCGCGCGCGACGCCCTCATGACGGGCCTGCATGACGACCTTCCCGCCTACAACTGGTGCAGCAACAAGGGCTACGCCAGTCCCGACCACCGCGAGGCCATTCGCACGCACGGCATCAGCCCGCACCACCGGGCGTCATGGGCGCTCCTGCCGGAAACGCTGTTCTGAGCATCGATCGTGCGCCATCCCGAGCGGCTCTAGGATGGAAGCACAATGGATGACGAAGTCTTCGAGGACTACGACCGCGAGCTCGAACTGGCCCTCTACCGCGAATACCGCGACGTGGTGTCGCAGTTCCAGTACGTGATCGAGACCGAGCGACGCTTCTATCTCGCGAACGACGTCAACGTCGTCCGCCGCGACACCGAGCACGACTTCTACTTCGAGCTCACGATGAACGACGTGTGGGTCTGGGACATCTACCGGGCCGATCGCTTCGTGAAGTCGGTGCGCGTGCTGACGTTCAAGGACGTCAACGTCGAGGAGCTGCAGCGACGCGACTTCGAGCTGCCTCAGGAGCTCTCGCTCGACGAGTAGCGCCCCTATTCCTGCACAGCCGGAGCCGGATCCCGCCGGGGCGGCGTGCCCGCGGGGGATGGATCGCGACCGGTCTGCACCGCCCGGTCTCGGTGGCCACGGTCAGTCCTGAACGTAACGAAGCCCCGCACCGAGAGGTGCGGGGCTTCGCGTCAGGGAATCGTCAGCGCAGACCGATGTTGACGTAGTAGATCTGGCCGTCGTCGAGCTTGACGCCGATCTGGTAGTAGCTGCCACCGGTGCTCGGGGTTTTCCAGT
>DASUQB010000480.1:0-19066 GCA_036280835.1 Microbacterium sp.
CCGAGCGAGCTCGACACGTTCGAAGACCAGCGCCTCGTCGAGGAGCTGCGCAAGGCCAAGGAAGAGCTGTTCAACCTGCGCTTCCAGTCGGCCACCGGCCAGCTCGAGAGCCACGGCCGCATCCGCGCCGTGAAGCGCGACATCGCGCGGCTCTACACCGTGATCCGCGAGCGCGAGCTGGGCATCCGTGCCACGCCCGCACCCGTCGAGGTCAAGGCGAAGGCGAAGAAGACGAAGGCCACGAAGGCGGACGCCGCCGACGAGGCCGTGAAGGAAGAGGCCGAGTGATGGCTGAGACCACTGAGAAGAAGGCGCCCGCCAAGAAGGCGCCCGCGACCAACGCTGCGGAGAAGGTCGAGACGCCCGTCGTCGAGTCCGGACACGAGTCGGCGGCGCACGACGTTCGCGATGTGGGAGCCCGTGGCTACCGCAAGGCCCGCCGCGGCTACGTCGTGAGCGACAAGATGGACAAGACGATCGTCGTCGAGGTCGAGGACCGCGTGAAGCACCCCCTCTACGGCAAGGTCATCCGTCGCACGTCGAAGGTCAAGGCCCACGACGAGCAGAACACCGCCGGCATCGGCGACCTCGTGCTCATCAACGAGACGCGTCCGCTGAGCGCCACCAAGCGCTGGCGCCTCGTCGAGGTCCTGGAGAAGGCCAAGTAGGCCTCGGCCCGCTTGCCCTTAAGGAGTAGAAGTGATTCAGCAGGAATCCCGCATCAAGGTCGCCGACAACACCGGCGCGAAGGAGCTGCTCACCATCCGCGTGCTCGGTGGTTCACACCGCCGCTACGCCGGTCTCGGTGACACCATCGTCGCGACGGTCAAGGACGCGATCCCCGGCGGCAACGTCAAGAAGGGCGATGTGGTCAAGGCCGTCATCGTCCGCACCGTCAAGGAGACACGTCGTCCCGACGGCTCGTACATCAAGTTCGACGAGAACGCCGCCGTGATCCTGAAGAACGACGGGGAGCCCCGCGGCACCCGCATCTTCGGGCCGGTCGGCCGTGAGCTTCGTGACAAGAAGTTCATGAAGATCGTCTCGCTGGCACCGGAGGTCATCTAGTCATGGCGAAAATCAAGAAGGGTGACCTGGTTCAGGTCATCTCGGGCGCCAAGCCCGAGCGCGGCGGCGACCGCGGCAAGCAGGGCAAGGTCCTCGAGGTCCTGACCGAGCAGAACCGCGTTCTCGTCGAAGGCGTGAACTACGTCACCAAGCACACCCGCGTGGGGCAGACCCAGCGCGGCACCAAGACCGGCGGCATCGAGACGTTCGAGGCCCCGATCCACATCTCCAACGTCCAGCTCGTGGACCCCTCGACCAAGAAGCCGACCCGCGTCGGCCACCGCGTCGAGGAGAAGACGAAGGATGGCGTGAAGCGCACCGTCCGCGTTCGCTACGCGAAGAAGTCAGGTAAGGACCTGTGATGAGCACCACGACTGCCGCGCCGGCTGGCAAGATCCAGCCGCGCCTGAAGCAGAAGTACCGGGCCGAGATCCAGCAGAAGCTGCAGGACGAGTTCGGGTACGTCAACGTCAACCAGATCCCCGGCATCGTCAAGGTCGTCGTCAACACCGGTGTCGGTGAGGCTGCCCGCGATGGCAAGGTGATCGATGGCGCCGTCGACGACCTCACGAAGATCACGGGCCAGAAGCCCGTCGTCACGAAGGCTCGCAAGTCGATCGCGCAGTTCAAGCTCCGCGAGGGCCAGCCCATCGGCGCACACGTCACGCTTCGTGGCGACCGCGCCTGGGAGTTCCTGGACCGCCTGACGTCGCTCGCGCTTCCCCGCATCCGCGACTTCCGCGGCCTGTCGCCGAAGCAGTTCGACGGCAACGGCAACTACACGTTCGGTCTGCAGGAGCAGGCGGTCTTCCACGAGATCGACCAGGACCGGATCGATCGCGTCCGCGGCTTCGACATCACGATCGTCACGACCGCGAAGACGGATGACGAGGGCCGCGCGCTTCTCCGTCACATCGGCTTCCCGTTCCGCAGCGACGACGCCCAGGCGTAACAGCACCCCCGCCGAAAGGCACCACCACCACAGGTCGCCGGCCTCGGAAAGGCCGTCGAAACCTGGTGAACGAAGGAAAACACCCATGACAATGACAGACCCGGTCGCAGACATGCTGACCCGTCTGCGCAACGCGAACTCGGCGCATCACGACTCTGTGAACATGCCGTCGAGCAAGCTGAAGTCGCACATCGCCGAGATCCTCAAGCGCGAGGGCTACATCGCCGATTGGGCCGTCGAAGACGCCCGCGTCGGCCAGAGCCTGACGCTGACGCTCAAGTACGGCCCGAACCGCGAGCGGTCGATCGCCGGCATCAAGCGCGTCTCGAAGCCCGGCCTGCGCGTGTACGCACGTTCGACCGAGATCCCCCGTGTTCTCGGTGGCCTCGGCGTCGCCATCCTGTCCACCTCCTCCGGTCTTCTCACCGACCGTCAGGCCGAGCAGAAGGGCGTGGGTGGGGAAGTCCTCGCCTACGTGTGGTAGCCAGCCATGTCACGTATCGGACGTCTTCCCATCGACATCCCCGCCGGCGTCACCGTCTCGGTCGAGGGTCAGGATGTGGCGGTCAAGGGCCCGAAGGGTGAGCTCGCGCTCACCGTCGCGAGCCCCATCGAAGTGAAGGTCGAAGAGGGCCAGGTGCTCGTCACCCGTCCCGACGACGAGCGCGAGTCGCGTTCGCTGCACGGCCTCACCCGCACGCTCATCAACAACAACATCATCGGCGTCACCCAGGGCTACACCAAGGGCCTCGAGGTCGTCGGCACCGGTTACCGCGTCGCGCAGAAGGGCAGCTCGGTCGAGTTCGCCCTCGGCTTCTCGCACCCGGTGCTCGTCGAGCCGCCCGCTGGCATCAGCTTCACGGTCGAGGGCAACAACCGCCTCACCGTCAGTGGCATCGACAAGCAGGCCGTCGGCGAGGCGGCTGCGAACATCCGCAAGATTCGCAAGCCCGAGCCCTACAAGGGCAAGGGTGTGCGGTACGCCGGCGAGGTCGTGCGCCGCAAGGCCGGAAAGAGTGGTAAGTAACCATGGCTCTCAAGTCCAAGTCCGACGCTCGTTCGCGTCGACACGCACGCCTTCGCAAGAAGGTCGTCGGCACCGATGCGCGCCCGCGTCTCGTCGTGACGCGCTCCGCGCGCCACGTATTCGTCCAGCTGGTCGACGACGCCAAGGGGTTCACCCTGGCATCGGCGTCCACCCTCGAGGCGGACCTGCGTTCGTTCGACGGTGACAAGACCGCAAAGGCCCGCAAGGTCGGCGAGCTCGTCGCCGAGCGCGCGAAGGCAGCCGGCATCTCGGATGTCGTGTTCGACCGCGGTGGCAACCGCTACGCGGGACGTGTCGCGGCGATCGCCGACGGCGCCCGCGAAGGGGGGCTGAACCTGTGAGTGGAGCAGTAGAGAACGTGAACAACGGAGAGACAGAAGTGTCAGGCACTGCCGAGCAGACTGCGCCCGAGGCGCAGGCCGCGCCGGAGACCCAGCCGGAGCGCGAGCCCCGTCGTGGCGGTCGCGAGCGCAACCCGAACCGCGACCGCGGTTCGCGTGACGCCGACAAGAGCCAGTTCCTGGAGCGCGTCGTCACCATCAACCGCGTCTCCAAGGTCGTCAAGGGCGGCCGTCGCTTCAGCTTCACGGCCCTCGTGGTCGTCGGAGACGGCAACGGCGTCGTGGGCGTGGGCTACGGAAAGGCTCGCGAGGTTCCCCTCGCGATCTCGAAGGGTGTCGAAGAGGCCAAGCGCAACTTCTTCCGCGTTCCCCGCGTCGGCGTGACCATCCCGCACCCCGTGCAGGGTGAGGCCGCCGCCGGTGTGGTGCTCCTGCGCCCCGCCGCGGCCGGTACCGGTGTCATCGCCGGTGGACCCGTCCGCGCCGTTCTCGAGTGCGCCGGAATCCACGACGTGCTCTCGAAGTCGCTCGGTTCGTCGAACACGATCAACATCGTGCACGCGACGGTCGACGCCCTGAAGCAGCTCGAGGAGCCCCGTGCGGTCGCCGCGCGTCGTGGCCTCGAGTTCGACCAGGTCGCGCCCCCGCGTCTCGTTCGTGCGGAGGCGGAAGCCGTCGCCGCTGCCGCCCAGAAGGTAGGTGCCTGATGGCTGACCGTCTGAAGGTCACGCAGATCAAGTCCAAGGTGAGTGAGAAGCAGAACCAGCGTGACACGCTGCGCAGCCTCGGTCTCAAGCGGATCGGCGACTCGGTCGTCCGTCCCGACGACGCGCAGACGCGCGGTTACGTCAAGACCGTCGCCCACCTCGTGAAGGTTGAGGAGATCGACTAATGGCCGAGAAGGCTGAGAAGAAGGACGCCGTCGAGACGGAGTCCAAGGCGCCCAAGGCGACCGCCAAGAAGGCTTCGGAGAAGGCCGCCGACAAGGCGCCCGCCGCCAAGAAGCCCGCGGCCGCCAAGAAGCCGGCGGCCGCCAAGGCCGACAGCGCGGACAAGGCCGAGAAGGCCCCCGCCAAGAAGGCTCCCGCCAAGAAGGACGCGGCCAAGAAGGGTGACGCTCCCGTCGCACGCCCCGGCGTGCTGAAGGTGCACCACCTGCGCCCCGTCCCCGGCGCCAACACCGCCAAGACCCGCGTGGGTCGCGGTGAGGGCTCCAAGGGCAAGACCGCCGGTCGCGGCACCAAGGGCACGAAGGCCCGCAACACGGTGCGCGTCGGCTTCGAGGGTGGGCAGATGCCGCTGCACATGCGCACCCCGAAGCTGCGCGGGTTCAAGAACCCGTTCCGCGTCGAGTACCAGGTCGTCAACCTCGAGAAGCTGGCCGAGCTCTACCCGCAGGGCGGCGACGTCACCGTCGGCGACCTCGTGGCCAAGGGTGCCGTCCGCAAGAACGAGAAGGTCAAGGTTCTCGGTACCGGGGACATCGCAGTTAAGCTGAATGTCGCAGTTGACAAGGTCTCCGGCTCGGCCGAGCAGAAGATCGTGGCAGCTGGGGGCTCAGTAGGCTGAGCTTTCGGGCTATCCCCTGAAGCTTCCTGAGCGGCCGGAGTGCGAAACTCCGGCCGCTCAGAGGGGCCACCCGCTCGTCCGTCAGGAGGCACGTTTTTGTTTAGCGCTATCGCGCGGATCTTCCGCACCCCGGACCTCCGTCGGAAGATCGGTTTCACTCTGGGCATCATCGCCCTCTATCGGCTCGGCGCGCACGTGCCCGCACCGTTCGTGGACTTCCCGAACGTGCAGGAGTGCATCGGCGCCAGCTCGACCACCGATGGTCTTCTCTCGCTCGTCAACCTGTTCTCGGGTGGCGCGCTCCTCCAACTCTCGATCTTCGCCCTGGGCGTCATGCCCTACATCACGGCGACGATCATCACGCAGCTGCTGCGCGTGGTCATCCCGCACTTCGAGACCCTCTACAAGGAGGGCCAGGCGGGCCAGTCCCGTCTGACGCAGTACACGCGCTACCTGACGATCGCGCTCGCGCTCCTGCAGTCGACGACGCTCGTCACCGTGGCGCGCAGCGGCCAGCTCTTCGGCAACACCGGCATCCCGGCGTGCGAGCAGCTCCTCACGAACGACGTGTGGTGGGCCCAGCTGCTGATGATCATCACGCTGACCGCCGGCACGGGCCTCATCATGTGGTTCGCCGAGCTCGTCACCGAGCGCGGCATCGGAAACGGCATGTCCCTGCTGATCTTCACGTCGATCGCGGCGACCTTCCCCGGCGCCATGGGCGCCATCTGGGCGGCCCGCGGCTTCGAGGTCTTCCTGCTCGTGCTCGCCGTCGGCATCCTCGTCGTGGCGCTCGTGGTCTACGTCGAACAGTCGCAGCGCCGCATCCCCGTGCAGTACGCGAAGCGCATGGTCGGTCGCCGCACGTACGGCGGCACCAACACGTACATCCCGATCAAGGTCAACATGGCCGGTGTCGTGCCCGTCATCTTCGCCTCGTCGCTGCTGTACATCCCCGCCCTGCTGGCGCAGTTCAACCAGCCGCAGCCCGGCGAGCAGCCGGCCGCCTGGGTCACGTGGATCTCGCAGTACCTCACCACCGGCGACTCGCCGGTGTACATGGCCGTGTACTTCTTCCTCATCATCGGCTTCACGTACTTCTACGTCGCGATCACGTTCAACCCGGTCGAGGTCGCCGACAACATGAAGAAGTACGGCGGGTTCATCCCCGGCATCCGTGCCGGACGCCCGACGGCCGAGTACCTGGACTACGTGCTCACCCGCATCACGCTGCCCGGCTCGATCTACCTCGGTCTCATCGCCCTCCTGCCCCTCATCGCGCTGGCAGCGGTCGGCGCCAACCAGAACTTCCCGTTCGGCGGCGCATCGATCCTGATCATCGTCGGCGTCGGCCTCGAGACGGTGAAGCAGATCGACGCCCAGCTGCAGCAGCGCCACTACGAAGGACTCCTGCGATGATGGTTCGGCAGGCTCACCAACCGGGGCAGGCTCCGCGCGGTCACGCTCGACTGCTCATCGTCGGGCCGCAGGGCTCCGGCAAGGGCACGCAGGGAGTCCGCATCGCCGAGGAGTTCGGCATCCCGGTCGTCTCCACGGGCGATGTCTTCCGCTCGAACATCGCGGAGGGAACCGACCTCGGCCAGCAGGTGAAGGAGATCGTCGACGGCGGCAATCTCGTGCCCGACGACCTGACGAGCGAGATCGTGCGCGATCGCCTCTCGCAGGATGACGCGGCGCACGGCTTCCTCCTGGACGGCTACCCCCGCAACACGCGGCAGGTCGCGCACCTCGAGGAGTTCCTCGCCGGCCGGGGCGACTCGCTGGATGCGGTCATCGAGCTGGCCGTCCCCCGCGAGGAGAGCCTCGAGCGCCTCAAGCTCCGCGCCGCGGAGCAGGGCCGCACGGATGACACCGAGGCGGCCATCGCGCATCGTCTCGACATCTACGAGCGGGAGACCGCCCCGATCCTCGCGGCGTACCGCGAGCAGGGGATCGTCGACACGATCGACGGCGTCGGCTCGCTCGATGACATCACGACGCGCATCATCTCCGCGCTCGAGGCCCGTGGCCTCGTGCGTCGCGCCGCCGCCTGACGTGCTCCGCCGCTCCATCTACAAGTCGCCCGCCCAGCTGCGGTCGATGATCGAACCCGGGCTCATCACGGCCGCCGCGCTGGACGCGGTGCGCGCGCTGGTCGCGCCGGGTGTGACGACGATCGAGCTGGATGCCGCGGCATCCGCGGTCATCACCGGCCGAGGCGCTCGTTCCAACTTCCAGCTGGTGCGCGGGTACCGCCACACGATCTGCGCCTCGATCAACGAGCAGGTCGTGCACGGCATCCCGGGCGACAGAGCACTGCAGCCCGGCGACATCGTCTCGATCGACTGCGGGGCCGAGTTCTCGGGCTGGAACGGCGACTCCGCCGTCACGTTCGTGCTCGATGATCCGGCGCGGCCCGACGTCGTCGCCGAGCGCACCGAGCTCTCCCGCGTGACCGAGGGCTCGCTGTGGGCGGGCATCGCGGCGCTCGCCTCCGCCACGCATGTCGCGGATGTCGGGGCCGCCGTGCAGGGCTACATCGAGGCGCAGCGGGGCACCTACGGCATCCTTCGCGAGTACGTCGGCCACGGCATCGGGCGGAAGATGCACGAGTCGCCGTCCGTCTTCAACTACCGCGTGTCCGACCCGGGCCCGGAGGTGCGGCCGGGCCTCGTGCTCGCGATCGAGCCGATGGTCGTGGCGGGCAGTGAGGAGACCTTCGTCGAGGACGACGACTGGACGGTCTCGACCCTCGACGGTTCGGTCGGCTCCCACTGGGAGCACAGCGTCGCCGTGCACGACGGCGGCGTGTGGGTGCTGACCGCACCCGACGGCGGGGCAGCCGGTCTGGCGCCGTTCGGCGTCGTGCCGGCACCCATCCAATAGCGGCAGTTCACGGCAGAGGAGATCGGACGACGATGGCAAGCGGGCGCAAGACGAACTGGTTCGCGATCTGGGTGAGCGCGGCGGTGGTCGTCGTGCTCGTCGTGGTCGGCATCGTGGTGGCCGTGGTGAACAACCAGGCGACCGCCCCGGGCGACGCGCCCTCGGCGTCGAACATCGACGCCGAGACGGGAGCGATCCACGTGGGGGAGGGGGCCGACAGCCTCGCGACCTACATCGACTTCATGTGCCCCGTCTGCGGTGACTTCGAGGCGGCCTACGGGCCCTCGATCGAGGGCCTCGTCGACGACGGATCGATCACGCTCGACATCCACCCGATCTCGATCCTCGATCGCGCGTCGCAGGGCACGGAATTCTCGACCCGTGCGGCGAACGCCATGTACTGCGTCGCGGTGTCGGATGCCGATGCGTCGCTGCCCTTCATGAACGCCATGTTCGAGAACCAGCCGGCCGAGGCGACCCCCGGCCTGAGCGACGAGCAGATCCTGGCGATCGCCTCGGGCGTGGGCGTCACCGACATCGACGACTGCGTCACCGACGGGACGTACGCCAAGTACGTGACCGACATGACGGCGAAGACCCCGGTCGCCCCCGGAGCGGCGGGCATCGGCACCCCGACGATCGCCGTCAACGGCGAGGTCATCTCCAACTCGACGCTGCCGGAGCCGGCGGACCTCGCATCGCTGTTCGAGTAGGCGGTCCGATGCCTCGGCGCCGAGTTGCCGAGGCATCCACTATCACGTACTATTGATCTTTGGTGCCTTGCGCCTTTTTCGGCGTGTCCGCGGATTCGGTCCGCGGAAGTCGGCACCACAACCCCAACCCACCGCAGACCGACCGGTCTGCACAAGCGTTAGCGAGTGTATGGCGAAGAAAGACGGTGTCATCGAGATCGAAGGCACTATTTCAGAGGCGCTGCCCAACGCGATGTTCCGCGTTGAGCTCTCCAATGGACACAAGGTGCTCGCCACGATCTCGGGCAAGATGCGGCAGAACTACATCCGCATCATTCCGGAAGACCGCGTCGTCGTGGAGCTCAGCCCCTACGACCTCACGCGCGGACGAATCGTCTACCGCTACCGCTAGACCGGTCGAGAAGTAACGGCCCGTGTGCTTCGACAGGCTCAGCAACCGAGCCATGCCGTCGCACGGGCACGAAGACAGCGATAAGGAAACATCATGAAGGTAAACCCCAGCGTCAAGCCGATCTGCGATCACTGCAAGGTGATCCGCCGCCACGGCCGCGTCATGGTCATCTGCAAGTCGAACCCGCGCCACAAGCAGCGCCAGGGCTAGAGCCTTCGACAGGCTCAGGGACCGCGCGGTCGGTGAGCCTGTCGAACCACATAACTGAACACACACACGGCAGTCTCAGAACCCGCTCCCCACAGGAGCGGGGGACACCCCGGGCTGGAGGCCCGGGCACCGATTCTGCTCCACACCTCCACACCACTCCCAGGAGAACCGCATGGCACGTCTTGCCGGCGTCGACATCCCGCGCGACAAGCGCGTGGTCATCGCCCTCACCTACATCTACGGCGTCGGGCGCACTCGCTCCGTCGAGATCCTCAAGGCCACCGACATCAGCCCCGACGTCCGGGTCAAGGACCTGAGCGACGACCAGCTCATCGCCCTTCGCGACAACATCGAGACCTACAAGGTGGAGGGTGACCTCCGCCGCGAGGTCGCCGCCGACATCCGCCGCAAGGTCGAGATCGGCTCCTACGAGGGCATCCGCCACCGTCGCGGCCTCCCGGTGCGCGGTCAGCGCACGAAGACCAACGCCCGCACGCGCAAGGGTCCCAAGCGCACCGTCGCCGGCAAGAAGAAGGCGCGCTAGGCCTCCGCCTGCGCCACAGGATTCAGGAGAACCGCACATGGCTGCACCCAAGACCGCCGCGCGCAAGCCGCGTCGCAAGGAAAAGAAGAACATCGCGCTGGGCCAGGCCCACATCAAGTCGACGTTCAACAACACGATCGTCTCGATCACCGACCCGTCCGGCGCTGTCATCAGCTGGGCTTCGTCGGGTGGCGTGGGCTTCAAGGGCTCGCGCAAGTCGACGCCCTACGCCGCTGGCATGGCCGCCGAGTCGGCCGCCCGCCAGGCGCAGGAGCACGGCGTCAAGAAGGTCGACGTCTTCGTGAAGGGCCCGGGCTCGGGTCGCGAGACGGCGATCCGCTCGCTCCAGGCCGCCGGCCTCGAGGTGGGCTCGATCAACGATGTGACGCCGCAGGCGCACAACGGCTGCCGTCCCCCGAAGCGCCGCCGCGTCTGATTCCCGGTGCGAGGGCGTCGCAGGACGCCCTCGCCCGCAGGCACGAGCAACTCGCGCGTGCCGGGTCGCGCCGCGACCACCACGACTTCCGGATGCCTCGTGCCGAGGCATCCGCCGACGAAAACTCAACACCTCACATCACGCAAGTGTCATATAGCGGGCACTTGATCGAAAGGAACACATAGTGCTGATCGCACAGCGTCCCACACTCACCGAGGAAAAGATCGCGGAGTTCCGCAGCCGGTTCGTCATCGAACCGCTGGAGCCCGGCTTCGGCTACACGATCGGGAACGCGCTTCGCCGCAGCCTCCTCTCCTCCATCCCCGGCGCGGCCGTCACCAGCATCCGCCTCGACGGCGTGCTGCACGAGTTCAGCACCATCCCGGGCGTCAAGGAGGATGTCACCGAGATCATCCTCAACATCAAGCAGCTCGTCGTCTCGAGCGAGCGCGACGAGCCGATCACGGCGTACCTCCGCAAGACGGGCGCCGGCGAGGTCACCGCGGCCGACATCTCGGCCCCGGCCGGTGTCGAGGTGCACAACCCCGATCTGGTCATCGCGACGCTGAACGACTCCGCGAAGTTCGAGCTCGAGCTCACGATCGAGCGGGGCCGCGGCTACGTCTCCGCCACGCAGAACCGCAACGAGTACGCCGAGGCCGGTCAGATCCCGATCGACTCGATCTACTCCCCGGTGCTCAAGGTCAGCTACCGCGTCGACGCCACGCGCGCCGGCGAGCGCACCGACTTCGACAAGCTCGTGCTGGACGTCGAGAGCAAGTCCTCGATCTCCCCGCGCGACGCCGTCGCGTCGGCCGGTCGCACCCTGACCGAGCTGTTCGGCCTCGCCCGCGAGCTGAACGTCGAGGCCGAGGGCATCGAGATCGGCCCCGCGCCGGTCGAGACCGTCCTCACCAACGAGCTGTCGATGCCGATCGAAGACCTCGATCTGTCGGTCCGCTCGTACAACTGCCTCAAGCGCGAGGGCATCAACACGGTCAGCGAGCTCGTCGCCCTCTCGGAGACGCAGCTCATGAACATCCGCAACTTCGGCCAGAAGTCGGTGGATGAGGTCCGCGACAAGCTCATCTCGCTCGGTCTTTCGCTCAAGGATTCGGTGCCCGGCTTCGACGGCGCCCACTTCTACGGCGGATACGACGACGAGACCGTCTGAGCCCCTCTTCCCACTTTGATCCTGGAGACATCCGAAAATGCCTAAGCCCACGAAGGGTCCCCGCCTCGGAGGCGGCCCCGCACACGAGCGCCTGCTGCTTGCGAACCTCGCCGCCGCCCTCTTCACCCACAAGTCGATCACGACGACCGAGACGAAGGCCAAGCGCCTGCGTCCCCTCGCCGAGCGCCTCATCACGTTCGGCAAGCGCGGCGACCTGCACGCCCGCCGCCGCGTTCTCTCGGTGATCGGCGACAAGGAGGTCGTGCACGTTCTCTTCGCCGAGATCGCGCCGCTCGTCGCCGACCGTGAGGGTGGCTACACCCGCATCACGAAGATCGGCAACCGCAAGGGCGACAACGCGCCCATGGCGGTCATCGAGCTCGTGCTCGAGCCGGTCACGCCCAAGCCGAAGTCGGCCAAGAAGACGGCCGCTGCCGCTGCCGCCGCTCCGGCCGCCGCCGCGCCGGCCGAGGAGGAGCCCGCGGAGGTCTCCGACGAGACCGCCGCCGACGAGACGGCCGCCGACGAGACGGCCGTCGAGGCCGACGCTCCCGAGACTGAGGCCGCCGAGGCCAAGTCGGAGTAATCCACCTCGCACACGTGCACCGCGAAACCCGCGGTCGGACGCCCTCGGGCGGACGGCCGCGGGTTTCGCTTTCGTCCGTCAGCCGCCCGCGACGACCTGCGCCTTCGGCGTGTACTCGTCCAGGGCGTCGTCCGCGAAGGCCTGCGTGATCTTCTCGAGCTCGGCCCAGTCCGGCAGCACGATCGACTCGCCGTCCGCCGAGGTCGACGTCCCGAGGGTCGGGGAGGTGAAGAAGGTGATGTCGTCCGATCGGACCCCGCCCAGCTGCAGACCGAGCTCCGCGGCGTAGACGGCGCTCATCCCGCTGTCGACCATGAGATGCGGCGCGAGTGCGCCGACGAGGCTCGCGACTCTGCCGGGATTGAGCAGGGTCTCCTTGGTCAGGATGCCGCCGATCAGGCCCTTCAGGTAGGCCTGCTGATTTCGTGCGCGGCTGTAGTCGCCGTCGGGGAACGAGTAGCGGTCGCGCACGAACGCCAGCGCCTCGGTGCCGTTGAGGGTGATCTCCCCCTCGGGGAAGGAGCCGAATGCGAGCTTGTTCTGCACCGTGACGCCGCCGAGGGCGTCGGTCATTCCCTTGAAGCCCTCGAAGTCGACGATCGCGACGTGATCGATGCGCACGCCGATCATGCTCTCGACCGTCTGCACCGTGAGGGGAACGCCTCCCCACGCCAGCGCGGCGTTGATCTTCGCCTCCCCGTGTCCGGGGATCGGCACCCAGTTGTCGCGCATGATCGACATCACCTGGATGTTCTCGCGATCGCCCGGGATGTGCACGACCATGATCGCGTCGGACCGCTGCCCGCGCAGGCTCTCGAGGCTCGCTCCTCCGATGCTCCCCCGCAGGTCGGACCCGAGCAGCAGGATGTTCTGCGCCGGGGCGTCCTCCGAGGTTCCGGGGTCCGCGGGCAGCGGCCGGAGGGTCTCGGCCGGGAAGACCTCCTGCGGGGGGAGGGCCGTCACCTGATCCTCGAAGCCGTGCACGAGGGACCACAGGTACGCCGCCCCGATGCCGCCCGCCAGCACGATGAGGGCACCGAGGACGAGCGCTGTCCGCAGCATCCACCGGTGAGGCGTGGGTCGGGTACCCACGTGATCGGCATCGATCATGGCGGGATGATCGCCGATCGCGCGGGTTCCCCACAGACCCTTGACATCCGCCCGTCCGTGAGCATCGACGTCGACGCGGCTAGGCTCGACGCGTGACCGAGCACGCGACCCCCGAACTCCCGCCTCTGGATCAGCGCATCGTCGCTCCGGAGCGCCCGACCGTGCCGCGGCATCCGGATGTCGCCGAATGGCGCCCCGCCGCGGAGTCCGACATCGACGCCCTCATGGTGCTGACGCGCGCCCTCGACGGCGCCGACCATCCGACGTGGACGACGGCCCGCGAAGAGGTGGCCGACCAGTTCGACACGCCCTTCATCGATCCGGCCACCGACTCGCTCATCGGGCTCGACGGGGAGGGGCGCATCGTCGCGGTCGCATGGGCCGAACTCGCCCCCGGTCGCGAGACCCGGGTGCAGGCGTACGCCTTCGGCGGGGTGCACCCCGAACTGCGCGGCCGCGGCATCGGCCGACAGGTCATGCAATGGGCGGCGGAGCGGTGCCTGCAGCGCATGGCCGAGACCCGCAGCACGCTGCCCGCGTGGCTGCTCGTGTACGAGGAGGAGAGCAACACCGCCGCGATCCGGCTGGCGGAGCGCCGGGGCATGCGCCTCGAGCGGTACTTCACATCGATGGAGCGGGTGCTCGCCGACCCGATCCCGCAGATCCCGATCGCCGACGAGCTGCGCGTCATCGCCTACACCCCGGCCCTGACGGAGGCGGCGCGGGCGGCCCGCAACGACGCCTTCCGCGATCACTGGGGGAGTCAGCCGAGCGCCCCGGAGCGATGGCAGCAGTTCGTGGGCGGGGAGCTGTTCCGGGACGACCTCTCGTTCGTCATCATCGAGCGGGCCGATGCCGACGGGCCCGGTGTGACCGATGTGCTCGGCGTCCCCGTGCGCATCGTCGCGTTCGCGCTCGGCTCCGTCAACGAGGAGGACTGGGAGGTGCAGGGCTTCTCGAGCGTGTACATCGACCTGATCGGGGTCGCCCGTCACCGCCGCCGCCAGCGGCTGGCCCCCGCGGCCATCGCCGCGCTCCTCCAGGCGGCCCGCGATGCCGGTCTCGAGCGGGCGATCCTCGATGTGGACACGGCGAGCCCGACGGGGGCGCACACCCTCTACGAGGGGATGGGATTCCGGCCCACCGAGCGCTCCGTGGCCCTCGTCGAGGAGTTCTGAGCCCGGCGCGCAGGAATGGATGCCGTGCGCGGCATATGGCCGTTCGCGTCGGACGGTGCCCGCCGGTCATCCGCGTGATGGGGCGCCCGCGGCCGAGGCCGCTGACCACGAATGTCACGATGCGCGCACGCCCCTATGCGCGCGGAAACCCGTAGCGCTATCCTGAGCGCACTCGGCATACGTCGGGTGGGGCGCGAGCCCGGTGGGGCATGAGCCGGCCTTGGGGGCCGCGCGTCGCCTGCGGTGCGAGCCGCATCCGGGCTCGCAGGCAAGTGCGAGATCGGAACCGGATGTCCGAAGCGGACGCGGCGGCACCCGCCGAATGGGTGGGCGTTCCGCGCGCCCGGCGGCGGGCCGGGCTCTCGATCTACTCGATCCTGCTCATGATGCTGCTGTTCGTCAGCGTCCTCTCGAGCATCGTGGTCGGCGTGATCGGCTACATCAACGGCACCGAGGCGCTCCGCGCGATCGCCTACGAGCGGCTCGTCGAGATCCGCGAGAACCGCGCCCGCGAGGTCGCCGAGCTGTTCACCTCCATCGAGAACTCCGTGCGTCTCGGCTCGCTGAACGCGACCAGCGTGCAGGCGGCCCGCGCCTTCTCGGAAGGCTTCCAGCAGCTCGAATCGAGCGAGCCGGATGCCGCGGCATCCGCCGAACTCGCCGCCTACTATCGCGACGTGTTCGCCCCGCAGCTCGCCGAGGCGAGCGGCGAAGAGGTCGACGGCGACACCTTCGCGCCGCGGTCGCCTGCCCAGGCGTACCTGCAGGAGAAGTACGTCATCCCCTTCGCCTCGTGGGAGGAGGCGATCCAGGTCGATGACGCCGGCGATGGGAGCGCGTGGTCGGCGGCGCACGCCGAATACCACGAGTACTACCGGGCGATGACCGAGCTGCAGCACTTCGAGGACGTGCTGATGATCGACACCCAGGGCAACGTCGTCTACACCGCCTTCAAGGGCGTGGACCTCGGCACGAACCTGTTCGACGGACCGTACCGGCTCACGAACCTCGCCGACGCGTACCGCGAGGTCATGAGCGCCAACCTCGCCGGCAACGTCGTCTTCGAGGACTTCGACCCCTACAACCCGAGCCTCGGCGCGCCGGCCGGCTGGGCGGTCACGCCCATCGCGGACGGGGGCGCGATCATCGGCGCCCTCGCGATCGAGCTGCCGATCGATCGCATCAACGACGTGATGACGGTCGGCGAGGCCTGGGACGACAACGGCCTCGGCGCCACCGGCGAGACGTACCTCGTCGGCGAGGATCAGCTGATGCGCAGCGTCTCGCGGGCGCTGCTGGAGGATCCGGATGCCTACGACGAGGCCGCCGTCGCGGCGGGTCTCTCACCGGACGCCGCGGCCCTCAGCGTCGCGAACGGCAACACGCTGCTGCACCAGACCGTGTCGACGGAGGCCGTGGCTACGGCGCTCGCCGGGGACAGCGGCACGACGGTCACCCCCGACTACCTCGGGCGCGACAGCCTCACCGCCTACGCGCCGCTGGCCATCGACGGGCTCTCGTGGGTGATCGTCGCCCAGCAGGCCACGACCGAGGCGCTGGTGCCGGTCGAGGACTTCACGCGCAATCTGATCCTCTCGACCGCCGGAATGATCGTCTTCGTCTGCCTGCTCTCGCTCGTGCTCGCCCAGGTGTTCGTGCGGCCGCTCCGCCGCCTGAAGCTGGCGGCGCAGATGATCGCCGGCGGCCAGGAGGGCGTGCAGGTGGATGCCGGCTCCAGCGACGAGCTCGCCGACGTCGCGACGGCGTTCAACGACATGAGCCGCAGCCTGCAGATCAAATCGAGCCTGATCGAGCAGCAGGAGAGGGCGAACGAGCAGCTCATCCTCTCGTTCATGCCCGAGGGGATGGCGAACCGCTACAAGGGCGGGGACGACGCGATCACCCAGGACAACGACGATGTCACCGTGATCTTCGCCGACATCATGGGATTCGAGGAGCTCTCGCTCTCGATGACCAGCGAGGAGTCCATCGCGCGGCTCAACGACCTGATCCGCACGTTCGACGAGGCGGCGGAGCGGCACGGCGTCGAGCGGGTGCGCACGACCCGCCAGAGCTACCTCGCCAGCTGCGGGCTCGGCACCCCGCGGGTCGACAACGCCCGACGAGCGGTCGAGTTCGCGCTCGAGCTCAGCGACATCCTGGAGCGCTACTCCACCCAGCAGGGGGTCCAGCTCGGGCTTCGCGCCGGCCTCGACTCCGGCAAGGTGACGAGCGGCCTGATCGGACGCGCCCGCGTCGTCTACGACATGTGGGGGGATGCGGTGAACCTGGCGTTCCGCGTCCAGGGCGACTCGTCCGAGCCCGGGATCTACGTGACGCAGCGCGTGGCCGACCGCATCCCCGACAGCGTCACGCTGCAGCCGGCAGGAGACGTCGACACGCAGAGCGGTCCGCAGCGCGTGTGGCGGGTCGAGTCGCCCGTCGTGGTCGTCGAGGGCTGAGCGGTGGCGGGCACGGGCTGCGCGGGGGCGGGGGTGACCCGTGGCTGACATCGTGTCGCAGGCCTGGTTCTGGCCGGCCGTGATCGTGTCGGTGGGGCTGCCGCTGCTGCTGATCGGGCTCACCGAGATGCACAACGCGCTGGCCCGCGGCGGCAGCCGGGCGGCCCCGATCGTGCTGATGGTGCGCAACTACCTCGTGCCCGTCGCGGCCATCATGGTGCTCATCAGCCAGCCGGGCGCGTGGGACGAAGAGCAGTCGTGGTTCAAGGTGTTCGCCACGATCTTCGGGCTGCTCGTGATCCTCGTGGTCATCAATGCGGTGAATCACCTCGTCTTCCACCGGGCGGAGAAGGGCTCATGGCGCGACAGGTTCCCCACGATCTTCAGCGACCTGATCCGCTTCGTCTTCATCATCGTCGGCATCGCGCTGCTGTTCTGGTGGGTGTGGGGCGCGGATGTCGCGGGGGTGTTCGCCGCCCTCGGCGTGACCTCGATCATCGTCGGCCTCGCCCTGCAGAACGCCGTCGGGTCGATCATCTCGGGCCTGCTGCTGATCTTCGAGTCGCCGTTCGAGATGGCGGACTGGATCGAGACCGGCGGCGTGCGCGGTCAGATCGTCGAGGTGAACTGGCGCGCCGTGCACCTCGACACGGGCAACGGCATCCTGGTCATCCCGACGGCCGAACTCGCCGAGGGGTCGTTCACGAACCTCTCCCGGAGCCTCGACCCCTATCTCGCGGAGCGCGAGGTCGAATTCGGCACCGACGACCCACCGGGGCGCGTGCGGGAGCTGCTCGTGCGGGTGGCCCGCGACATCCCCGTCGCCTCACCCGACCGGGAGCCGACGGCGACCACGCTGGAGGGATCGAGGTACTCGATCGGCATCCCGCTGCAGAACCCGGGCGACCGCGGGGCGGCGCTCGATGCGTTCTCGACGCGGGTCTGGTACGCCGCCCGCCGGGAGGGACTGCACCTCGACGGCGACGCGACCGACGAGTGGCGCACGCCCGACCGGCTGCAGGACGCGCTGCACCAGATCGCCCCGATCCTCGGGCTCCGCACGGCCGAGGCCGACGCGCTGGCGAGCTCGGCACGGCTCGAGCGGTACTGCCAGGGCGAGGTCATCCTGCGGCAGGGGATGGTGCCGGAGGCGACGCGATTCATCCTCGAGGGCCGCGTGGTGCTCGGCATCCCGACCGAGGACCAGGGATTCGTGCAGGTCACGGTGCTCGGCCGCGACGACGCCGTCGGCATCACGGCCCTCACCCGCACCCGGACGATCTCGCGCGCGGTCGCGATGAGCGAGGTGGATGTCGTCTCCCTGCCGGTCTCGGTGCTCGACGACATCGTGCGCGGCCACCCTGTGCTGGCGCGCGAGATCGTCCGCGAGAGCGAGAACCGGGTGCGGCTGGCACGGACGGCGCTCGCCGCCGTGGGCGAGGTGCTGCCGAACGGGCGCAGCCTGCTCGGCTGAGCGGGGACGCGGGCGGCCGGGACCGGGGCGGCGGGCGTCCGGGCGGGTCGGGGCCCGGGCGCCGGGACCCGGGCGGCCGGCCGCCGCGCGAGGGCTGGCTAGGCTGGGGGCGTGCGGATCCGGCTCGACATCGCCTATGACGGGACGCATTTCCGCGGCTGGGCCCGGCAGCCGGGCCTGCGCACGGTGCAGGGCACGCTGGAGGACGGGCTCGCCCGCATCCTCGGCTCGACGGCGGCGCTGACGGTCGCGGGGCGCACGGATGCCGGGGTGCATGCCCGGGGGCAGGTTGCCCACGTCGACCTCGACGACGATCAGGTCGCGCGCCTGAGCGCCACGCGGCGCGGGGACGCGGCATCCGACCCGCTCGAGGGGCTGGCCAGGCGGATGCGCGGCGTGCTCGGCGCGTATCCGGATGTCACCGTCACGGCGAGCGGGGCGGCCCCGGCCGGATTCGATGCGCGGTTCTCGGCAGTCTGGCGGCGCTACGAGTACAGGGTCGCCGACGGCGTCAGCGGCTACGACCCGCTCGAGCGGCACCGTACGACGACGGTGCGGCCGTCGCTCGACGTGGGCGAGATGGATGCCGCGGCCCGCTCCCTCATCGGGCTGCACGACTTCGCGGCCTACTGCAAGCCGCGGGAAGAGGCGACGACGATCCGCACGCTGCTGGAGTTCGACTGGCACCGCGATCCCGAGAACGTGCTCGTCGCCAACGTCCGGGCGGACGCGTTCTGCCACAGCATGGTGCGCGCGCTCGTCGGCGCGTGCGTCGCCGTCGGCGAGGGCCGCCTCGAGGTCGAGGACGTCGCCGCGCTCCGCGACGCGGGCGAGCGCACGAGCGAGTTCAAGGTGCTCGCCGCGCGGGGCCTCACGCTCACCGAGGTGGGCTACCCCGCCGACGAGGAGCTCGCGGCCCGCGCG
>DASUQB010000481.1:0-3009 GCA_036280835.1 Microbacterium sp.
GTCCGTGCGCGCGGCAACAAGCTCACCGCCTCCGACTTCCAGGGAACGACGCTGTCGCTCACCAACCCCGGCGGCATCGGAACGGTGCACTCGGTTCCCCGCCTGATGAAGGGCCAGGGCTGCATCGTCGGCGCCGGCGCCCTCGAGTACCCGGCGGAGTTCCAGGGCGCGAGCGAGAAGACCCTCAACGAGCTCGCGATCGGGAAGACGATCACCCTCACGAGCACCTATGACCACCGCGTCATCCAGGGCGCGGGCTCCGGCGAGTTCCTGAAGAAGGTGCACGAGCTGCTCATCGGGCAGCGCGGCTTCTACGACTCGATCTTCGCCGCGCTGCGCATCCCGTACGCCCCCATCCACTGGGCTGCCGACATCAACGTCGACCTGGCCGAGCGCGTGGACAAGACCGCCCGCGTGCAGGAGCTCATCAACTCGTTCCGCGTGCGCGGCCACCTGATGGCCGACATCGACCCGCTCGAGTACACGCAGCGCACGCACCCGGACCTCGAGATCGAGCAGCACGGCCTGACCTTCTGGGACCTCGACCGCGAGTTCGTCACGGGCGGGTTCGGCGGCAAGCGCCAGATGAAGCTCCGCGACATCCTCGGCGTGCTGCGCGACTCGTACTGCCGCACGACCGGCATCGAGTACATGCACATCCAGGACCCCGCCCAGCGCAAGTGGTTCCAGGACAAGGTCGAGCAGAAGTACCAGAAGCCCGGTCACGACGAGCAGCTGCGCATCCTCCGCAAGCTGAACGAGGCCGAGGCGTTCGAGACGTTCCTGCAGACCAAGTACGTCGGGCAGAAGCGCTTCAGCCTCGAGGGCGGCGAGTCGCTCATCCCCCTGCTGGATCAGATCCTGCAGGGGGCGGCGGATGCCGGCCTCGACGGCGCCGCGATCGGCATGGCCCACCGCGGCCGCCTCAACGTGCTCACGAACATCGCCGGCAAGACCTACGGGCAGGTGTTCCGGGAGTTCGAGGGAAGCGTCGCGCTCGGCAACAAGCGCGGGTCCGGCGACGTCAAGTATCACCTCGGCACGCAGGGCACCTTCGTCGCCGACAGCAACGAAGAGCTTCCCGTCTACCTCGCGGCGAACCCGTCGCACCTCGAGACCGTCGACGGCGTGCTGGAGGGCATCGTCCGCGCCAAGCAGGACCGCAAGCCGATCGGAACGTTCTCGTGGCTTCCGGTGCTCGTGCACGGCGACGCCGCCTTCGCCGGACAGGGCGTCGTGGTCGAGACGCTGCAGATGTCGCAGCTGCGCGGCTACCGCACGGGCGGCACCATCCACGTCGTCGTCAACAATCAGGTCGGGTTCACCACGACCCCGCACGACGCGCGCTCCTCCGTGTACGCCACGGATGTCGCGAAGACCATCCAGGCGCCGATCTTCCACGTCAACGGCGATGACCCCGAGGCCGTCGTCCGGGTCGCCGACCTCGCGTTCGAGTACCGCGAGGCCTTCAACCGCGACGTCGTGATCGATCTGGTCTGCTACCGCCGCCGCGGCCACAACGAGGGCGATGACCCGTCGATGACGCAGCCGCTCATGACCAACCTGATCGAGGCCAAGCGCTCCGTGCGCCGCCTCTACACCGAGGCGCTCGTCGGCCGCGGCGACATCAGCGAGGAGGAGTACGAGCAGGCCAAGCGCGACTTCCAGAACCGCCTCGAGATCGCCTTCGCCGAGACGCACGCCGCCGAGACCGGCACGCACAGCATCGTCGAAGAGGCGGCCGCCGAGGAGGAGGAGATCACCTGGGGTGAGGTCGAGAGCACCGCCGTGTCGACCGACGTGGTCCGCATGATCGGCGACGCCTTCGTGAACAAGCCCGACGGCTTCTCGGTGCACCCCAAGATCCAGCAGCTGCTCGACAAGCGCCTCGACATGAGCCGCAACGGCTCGATCGACTGGGCCTTCGGCGAGCTCCTGGCCTTCGGATCGCTCCTGCAGGAGGGCACGGCCGTCCGGCTGGCCGGGCAGGACTCCCGCCGCGGGACCTTCGTCCAGCGCCACTCCGTGCTGCACGACCGCGCCAACGGCCAGGAGTGGCTGCCGCTGCACAACCTCGGCGAGAACCAGGGCCGGTTCTGGGTCTACGACTCGCTCCTCTCGGAGTACGCGGCGTTGGGGTTCGAGTACGGCTACTCGGTCGAGGCGCCCGAGGCGCTCGTGCTGTGGGAGGCCCAGTTCGGCGACTTCGCCAACGGCGCCCAGTCGGTCATCGACGAGTACATCAGCGCGGCCGATCAGAAATGGGGCCAGCAGTCAGGTGTCGTCCTGCTGCTGCCGCACGGCTACGAGGGACAGGGGCCCGACCACTCGTCCGCCCGCATCGAGCGCTTCCTCCAGATGTGCGCCCAGGACAACATGACCGTCGCCCGTCCGTCGACGCCGGCGTCGCACTTCCACCTCCTGCGCCGCCAGGCCTACGCCCGCCCGCGCAAGCCACTGGTCGTGTTCACCCCGAAGGCCATGCTCCGCCTCCGCGGTGCGACCAGCGCCGTCGAGGACTTCACGAAGGGTCGCTTCGAGCCCGTGCTCGATGACGACCGGCGCATCGAAGCCGGCGCCGTCAAGCGGGTGCTGCTGCACTCCGGCAAGATTCACTGGGACCTGAAGGCCGAGCTCGAGAAGAACCCCAACCCCGAGATCGCGCTGGTGCGCCTGGAGCAGCTCTATCCGGCTCCGATCGCGGAGCTCAACGCGGTCGTCGACCGCTACCCCGACGCGCAGCTGGTGTGGGTGCAGGACGAGCCGGAGAACCAGGGCGCGTGGCCGTTCATCGCCCTCGAGGTCGTCAAGCACCTTCACGGCCGTACGATCCGCCGCGTGTCGCGCACGGCCGCCGCGTCGCCGGCGACCGGATCGCCGAAGGTGCACGCGCAGGAGCACGCTCAGCTCATGCAGAAGGCGCTCACGCTCTAGTCAGGCGTGGAGACGAGGGGTGGATGCCGCGGCATCCACCCCTCGTCCCGTCTCGGGTCGCGGTCAGTACCAGAG
>DASUQB010000482.1:0-6277 GCA_036280835.1 Microbacterium sp.
GGTCGCCCACAGCGAAAGGTCCCGGATCTCTCCGGCATCCAGCACGCGCCCCGCGCCCTGATAGGCGACGGAGGAATCGAGGTATCTGTCCTGGATGACCATGTCGCCCCGCTCCAGCGCCGGACGCACGAGCGTCGCGATGTGATGCGCGCGGTCCGCGGCATACAGCAGCGCCTCGGCCCGCGGTGCGATCTCGCCCCGGTGGTGCAGCACGATGTCGCGAACGAGGACGCCGACCTCGGTGCCACCCGGCTCGCGGGTGCGCACGACCGTGCGGCCGCCCGACGCCAGCCACTCCTCGAGGAGAGCAGCCTGGGTGGTCTTGCCCGCGCCGTCACCGCCCTCGATCGTCACCCACACCCCGCGGCGGTCGGGCTCGCGGTTCTTCTCCGGCGGCGGTCGGCGGCCTGCCTCGGTCACTTCTTCTTCGCCGGAGCCTTGCGCGCGGGCGCCTTGCGCGCCGTTCGCTTGGGCGCCGGGCCCTTCGCGCGTTTCTCGGCGAGCATCTCCACCGCACGCTCGAAGGTGATGTCCTCGACGGTGGTGCCGCGAGGGATCGTCACGTTGGTCTCGCCGTCGGTGACGTACGCGCCGAACCGGCCGTCGCGCACGCGGATGGGCTTGCCGCTCACGGGGTCGGACTCGAACTCCTTGAGGGCGCTCGAGGGCTTGCGCGCCCCGTACTTCGGCTGCGCGTAGATCTCGAGGGCCTGCTCGAGGGTCACATCGAACAGCTGGCCCTCGCTGTCGAGCGAGCGCGAGTCCGTCCCCTTCTTCAGGTAGGGGCCGTACCGCCCGTTCTGCGCGGTGATGACCTCGCTGGACTCCGGGTCGGTGCCGACGACGCGCGGCAGGTCGAGCAGACGCAGCGCTGTGGGCAGGTCGACGGTCTCGACCGACATGTCCTTGAACAGCGACGCGGTGCGCGGCTTGGGCGCGGCATCCTTCTTCGCCGTCTTCTTCTTCGGCGCCTCGACGACTTCGCCCGTCGCCTCGTCGACGCCCTCGGGCTCTTCGGGGTCCAGCTCCGTCACGTACGGGCCGTAGCGGCCGTCCTTCACGACGATGAGCTTGCCCGTCTCGGGGTTCTCTCCGAGCACGCGGTCGCCGGCGACGGGCGCCTCGATCAGCTCCTGGGTCTTCTCACGGGTCAGCTCGTCGGGCGCCAGGTCCTCGGGGATGTTGACGATGCGGGGCTTCGCCTCCGGGTCCTCGGGGTCCACGACCTCCAGGTACGGACCGTACTTGCCGAAGCGCAGGGTCGCGGTGTCGGTGATCGGCGTCGAGTTCAGGGCCCGCGCATCGATCTCGCCGAGGTTGTCGACGATGTTGCGGAGGCCGACCTGCTCATCGGAGCCGAAGTAGAACGAACGCAGCCACTCGACGCGCTTCTGCTCGCCGCGCGCGATCGCGTCGAGGTCGTCTTCCAGGGCGGCCGTGAAGTCGTAGTCGACGAGGTCGGCGAAGTGCTCTTCGAGCAGCCGCACCACGCTGAACGCCAGCCAGCTGGGAACCAGAGCCTGTCCTCGCTTCGTGACGTAGCCCCGCTCGATGATCGTGTCGATGATGCTGGCGAACGTCGACGGACGGCCGATGCCCTTCTCCTCCAGCGCCTTGACGAGGCTCGCCTCGGTGTAGCGCGGCTTCGGGCTCGTCGAGTGGCCCTTCGGCTCGACGTCGGAGACCCCGAGCACGTCGCCGACGGCGACGATCGGGAGGGACTGGTCGTCGGACTTGTCGGCGTCGCTCCGCTTCTCGTCGCGGCCCTCTTCGTAGGCCTGCAGGAAGCCCTTGAAGGTGTAGACGGTGCCGGACGCCGTGAACTCCGCGAGCCGGCCGCCGGCGTGGACCTCGAGGGTCACCGTCGTGGTCTCGTAGGTGGCGTCCGACATCTGGCTCGCCACGGTGCGCTTCCAGATGAGGTCGTAGAGGCGCTGCTCGTCGCGGTCCAGCTCGGACGACAGCGAAGCGGGGGTGCGGAACTCCTCGCCCGAGGGGCGAATGGCCTCGTGCGCCTCCTGGGCGTTCTTGCTCTTGCTCTTGTAGACGCGGGGGTTCAGCGGCACCGCGCCCTGGCCGTACAGCGCGACCGCCTGCGAGCGGGCGGCTTCGATCGCCTGCGCGCTCAATGCGACCGAGTCGGTGCGCATGTAGGTGATGAAGCCCTTCTCGTAGAGCCGCTGGGCGGTCGACATCGCCTGCTTGGCGCTCATCGAGAGCTTGCGGCCCGCCTCCTGCTGGAGGGTCGAGGTGGTGAAGGGGGCGTAGGGCCGACGGGTTCCCGGCTTGGCCTCGACTTTCGAGACGGATGCCGAACCGGCCGCTTCGATGGCCTTCGCCAGGTCGCGGGCCGCGGTCTCGTCGAGCACGACGACGGCCTTCTTGAGCTGTCCGAGATCGTCGAAGTCGGTGCCGCGGGCGATCGGGGCCCCGTCGAGCCGGGCGAGGCGGGTGACGAACGACTGCGCGTCCTTGGCTGCGAGCGCCTCGACGTCCCAGTAGCCGGCGGAGACGAACGCCATGCGCTCGCGCTCGCGCTGCACGACCATCCGCGTCGCGGCGGACTGGACGCGACCGGCCGACAGGCCGGTCTGCACCTTGTACCAGAGCACCGGCGACACGTCCCAGCCGAAGAGGCGGTCGAGGATGCGGCGGGTCTCCTGCGCATCCACCAGGGCGAGGTCCAGCTCGCGGGTGTTGCCGACCGCGGCCTGGATCGCGTCCTTCGTGATCTCATGGAACACCATGCGCTTCACGGGCACCTTGGGATTGAGCACCTGCAGCAGGTGCCACGCGATGGCCTCGCCCTCGCGGTCCTCATCAGTGGCCAGCAGGACCTCGTCGGCGCTCTTGAGGGCGCGCTTGAGCTCGGTGACCGTTTTCGTCTTGCGGTCGCTGACGACGTAGTAGGGATCGAAATCGTTCTCGATGTCGATCGAGTACTTGCCGTACGCCTGCTTGTGCTCCGCGGGGATGCTCTTCTTATCGGCGAGATCGCGGATGTGCCCCACAGAGCTCAGCACCTCGTAGTCGTCGCCGAGGTAGCCCTGGATCGACCTCATCTTCGTCGGTGACTCGACGATGACGAGCTTCTTGCCTTGTGCCAAGGGGGCATCCTTTCTTCGAAGCACACCATACACACCCCTTACTGGGTGCGGCTCACAGGGGAGGCGGCGGCCCCGCCCGCGCGGAGGCCCGCACGAGCATGCCGGCGTAGTCCCCCTCCACGTGCACAGTGGCGGTCAGACCGTCCAGCTCGCAGCCGGCGACGCGGGCACCCGCGGCGCCCGCGACCTCCGCGGCGCGCGCGCACGGCTCGCCCGCGGCGGCGCCGGACGCGGCATCCGCCGCCGCCAGAGCCGCCGCATCGGCCGCCGACGCCGCTCGCTGGCCCGCCACCGTCGCACCGGCCACGACCGACAGCCCGAGAGCGAAGGACGACAGGCACGCCACCACGCCGACGCTCACGATCGCCCCGGCCATCAGAGTCCACCGGCGAGCGCGCAGCTCATGGCGCTCAGCCTGAGCGGGAGCACGCCGCCGGCCCGAACGGAGGATGAGGCGGTGACGCACACGAGATCGCCCCGGCGCTCGATCGCGGCAGCGGCGTTCCTCACCGCCTGATCTACGGCGGAGCGGGCCCGCCCGTCGCTCTCGCCCCGGGCCACGAGGCGGGCGGCGTCCGCGGCGGCGTCCTGGAGGCGCACCTGCTGCGCGGCCGTCGCGAGCGCTCCCACGCCGAGGGCGAGGGCGAGCACGATCGCCGGCAGAGCGACGGCGAACTCGGCGGCGACCGATCCGCGGTCATCCGACGGCCTCATGCCACCGTGAGGGCGCGCCGTACGAGGTCGGTGAGGATTGCGCGCACCTCGTCGCTGCGCATGATGACGACCAGCATCCCGGCGAACGCGACGGCCGCCATCGTGGCGATGGCGTATTCAGCGGTGGCGGCTCCGGTGTCGTCGCCGAAGGTTCTCCGTGCCCGGCGGCGGGTCAGGGTGGGAAGGGCGTGCGTACGAGAGTGCGAGCCGGTCATGGTGCTCCTCTTTCTGTGTGATTCAGCGGACGGGGGTATGGACAGTGAGGGGCGGGGTCAGAGCGAGAGCGGGGTCGTGGTCAGGACGCTCAGCATCATCGGCGCCACGCCGAGCAGGAGGAACGCCGGCAGCGTGCAGACACCGAGCGGCAGGAGCAGCTTCGAGGCCAGCCGCGATGCCCGGAGCCTCCCGTCCGTGCGCGCGGCATGGCGTGCCGCGGCCGCCGACGCGCGGAGCAATTCGACCGCCGGCACGCCGGCCGCCCGCGAAAGGGCGAGGATCGCGTCGACGTCATCGCCCGCCGCGGGGGCGCCCGGCGCCGCCCCGACCAGCCGGCGGGCGCGCTCGACCGATACACCGCCGGAGAGTGCGATGGCGACCAGTTCGGAGTGCAGTCCGGGCACATCGACCGGTGGCTGCGCCTTTCGCACCAGCGATGCCGTCCAGCGGTGCGCCAGCACGAGCAGGCCCACTCCCCCGGCGAGGCAGACCCAGCCGAATGGACTGCCGACCAGCACTGGGATCGTCTCGAATCCCAGCGCCGACCCGAGTGCGACGCCGGCCAGCGGCAGCCAGAGCATGAGGCGGGCGCTGCCCGCGGGCTCGGCGAGGGCGATCCGCACGTCGTCGGCGGCCGCGTGCGCATCGCGGAGGGCCTCGGCAAGCCCGCGGAGGCTCTCCGCCAGCGGTGCGCCGACGGTGGTGGCGACATCCCACGCCGCCGCCACGTCCCGCCATGCCCCGCCCCCGAGCAGAATCGCCTCCGGCATCGTCGCGCCCGCCGCCACCCTCTCAACGACCCGCTCGGCGGCAGCGTCCCCGGTCTCGGCGAGGTGCCGCCAGGCCCCGGCCGGGGGAATGCCGGCCTGAAGCAGGACCGCCAGGCGCAGCAGGCTGTCCGCGACGGATGCCGATGCCGGGACCGCCGCGCCGGTCCTCCTCAGGCCCACGGCTCGATCTCCTCGACCCCGAGGCGTCCGGCGTCGAGGGTCAGACGCCCGACATGGGCGAGTCGCCGGACGCCGGACACGGAGCGCTCGAGGTGCAGCACGAATCCGATCGCGCTGACCACCTGCCGAGCCAGGGCGCGGTCATCGAGCCCGGCCAGCGCTCCCAGCGCCTCCAGCCGAGCGGGCACGTCGTCGAGGCCGCTCGCATGCAGAGTTCCGGCACCCCCGTCGTGGCCCGTGTTGAGAGCCGACAGCAGCTCGCGCACCTCTTCGCCGCGGCACTCGCCGACGACGAGCCGATCGGGGCGCATGCGCAGCGCTTCGCGCACGAGCCGGGCGAGCCCGATCGCGCCGGCCCCCTCCAGGTTCGCCTGCCGAGCCTCCAGCGCCACGTGGTGCGGATGCCGTATGCGCAGCTCCGCGACATCCTCGATGGTGACGATCCGCTCCGACACAGGTGCCGCCCCGAGCAGCGCGCCCAGCAGGGTCGTCTTGCCCGTGCCCGCCGCGCCCGTGATCAGCAGGTTCGCCCGCGCCCGGACGGTGTCCAGGAGCCACTGCCGCATGCCCGGGGCGAACGTGCCGTGTCGATCGAGTTCATCGAGATCCGGCTGGACGAGGCGCGGCACCCGCACCGAGACGACGGTTCCCGACGTCGACACCGGCGGAAGGACGGCATGGACGCGGACGCCTCCCTCGAGCCGCACGTCCACGCACGGGGATGCCTCGTCGATATGTCTTCCACCGAGGGCGATGAGGGCCGTGGCCAGTTCACGCACCTCCCGCTCCGAGGCGCGCCACTCGGGGTCACGGTCGGGGCCGCTGCCGCGATCGACGAACAGCCCGTCGGCGCCGTTCACGAACAGGTCGGTGACGTCTGGATCCGCGATGTGGGGCGCAAGCACACCGAACTCGGGCCGGGGCGACCGGGGAATCGCCCTTGCCGCCGCGGGATCGCGGCTGGTCCCGGGGCGATGTGCATCGCCCGCGACCGATGGCCTTCGGGCATCCATCGCTCGGGGACTGACGACGAAGCGCTCGGGCATACGCCGACGCTAGGCTCCGGGTCGATCGCGGACGGGTGCAGGGTGCGGATGCGTGCGTGATCGCGTCACGCGGGTCTCTGTGCAGGAGACCCCGAGATGAGAGAAGGCGGCATCCCATGGGGGGAATGGGATGCCGCCACGCGCGACACAGGATCGGGGGGTGATCGGGTGTCACAATGCCAGAATCGAAGTTCGGCCGGTGATGAGCATACGCAACTTCCGTTCACCTGCCAAACAAACCCCC
>DASUQB010000483.1:0-11834 GCA_036280835.1 Microbacterium sp.
GACCGTCGCCCGCGCCGCCCAGGGGCATCACGCCCTGGTGTCGCGCCGCGCGGCGGAACGGCCTGCGGTTCGGCCACGCGCCGCCCACCCAGATCGGGATCGGGGTGACGGGGGGCGGCAGGAAGGTCATCGGCTCGAGGCGGTAGTGCTGTCCGCTGAACCCGAACTGCTTCCCCGACCAGAGGCCGCGCAGGATCTCGAGGCCCTCGTCGAGCTTCTCGGCACGGACGCGGGGATCCGTCGGGTCGCCGAAGAACCGGAAGTCCCACTCGGTCGGCTCGCCGAGCCCCACGCCGAGCACGAGCCGTCCGTTCGAGAAGTTCTGCAGGGAGACGGCCTGGCGCGCGAGCTCCCACGGTCGACGCCGCGCCACGGGTGTGACGAGCGGACCGAGCCTGATGGTGGAGGTGGCCGCCGCGATCGCCGTGAGCGCCACCCACGGATCGACGTGGTCGTTCTGGTCGAGATCGCAGAAGAGCAGGTGGTCCCAGAGGAAGAAGCCGTCCCATCCGGCGGTCTCGGCGGCGACGGCCAGGTCGGCGAGCGCGCGCGCGTCGCCGAATGCGCCGAAGTTGGGCAGATGCAGACCGAACTTCATCGCCCACCCCCTTCGGCTGTCCGACTCTGCCGGCGCGCCTTGCGGCATGGTCTCAACGACCTCCGACATGGCCCACCGGCACGGTTCGTCACTCGCCCATCATGAGGCCCTCGATCGAGTGCTTCTGCGTGATCGGGGTCAGCTCGTCGACGATCGGGCTCACCAGATGCCGCTTCACCCGCTCCGGGAGGGACTCGTAGAAGGGCCTGGTCAGCGCCATGTCGTGGTGCTCGGCGTTCCCCGCCCCGGGCGCATCCACGCCGAGCACGAGCACCGGACGCGACTTGTCGGACGTGTTGGCCGTGCCGCGGTGCAGGGTGAGCGCCGAGCGCGCGGAGATGTCGCCGCGCTGCGGGAACTTGCGAACGGCGAGCCCGATGTAGCGCGCGTACAGCGACTTGTCGGGGAACATCTCGTGCTCGAAGCCCTCCGGCAGGTCCCACTGCGTCGTGGGCGCGATCTCGAACGGACCCATGTCGGGCTCCGTGTCGACGGCCGTGACGTTGAAGGCGAGCGACGTGAGCCGGCCGGTCTTCCTCGTCTCCTCGGGCATGGGGAAGTCGCGGTGCCACGGCTGGTCCTTCGCGCCCGGGTTGGGCACGTCGAACCCGAGTTCGACGATCTGGTAATCGGGGCCGAGTACGGCTTCGCACACACCCCGCACCCAGGGGTGGTCAACGAGCTCGAGCCAGCCGCGCATCTGCTCGGGATGGATCTCGACGTAGTGGCGCTTCGGACCCCGGCCGACGGCCCCGCCCGGCCGGCTGAGCGCCTCCGCGTAGGCGACCTCGATGTCCTCGCGGAGCCGGTCGACCCACTCGGTGCTGAAGGCGCCCTTCTTGCCGATGATCCCGTCGCCGTAGAGCGCGTGGACGGCGGCGGCGAGCTCGGGATCGAGGTCGCGGGAGAGGTTCTCGGCCCACTGCTCCCGCTGCTGGATGTCGGTCATTTCAGCCCTTCTCCTCTTCGATGGGGGTGGCCTGCTGCGGTTCTCCGAGGCTCACCACGGGACCGTCAGGCCGGAAGTCGATGCGCGCGAGGTGCAGCTGACGGGCCGTGCCGGCCGCGTTCCACGCGTGGAAGGCGATCACATCGGACCCGTCCGGTCCCACGACCAGCGAGTTGTGCCCGGGGCCGATCAAGCGCTCGCCGGACGCGAGCAGCGGCGGGGCCTCGTGAGGCGCGGGTTCCCAGGGGCCGAGCGGATGCGGCGCGGACGCCCACGAGACCTGATACCCGGGCCCGGTCCACGCGCCGCCGGAATACGTCATCCAGCAGCGACCGTGCCGGCGGACGACCGACGGTCCCTCGAGCGTGTGCCAGTCGTACACGGCGCCGTACATCGAGCGCCCGCGCTCGTACAGCTGCCAGTCCGCGCGGGGCACGAGCGCCGACCGCGCGTCGGTCAGCTCGGTCGGCGAATCCAGCCGGGCGACGGCGAGGTGGGTGCCGGGACGGTCGTGCTCGAGCACGTCCCTGGCGAAGAACAGATACCACCGCCCGTCGTCGTCCTGGAAAGGATGCGGGTCGATCGCGAACGATTCGCCCGGGGTGAGGTTGACCCCGAGATCCGTGAAGGGGCCGGTCGGCTCGTCGGCGCGCGCCACCCGGATGTGATGCCCCGAGATGTCGTGGCCGACGGAGTAGTACATCCACCATGCCCCGTCCCGATGGCACACCTCGGGAGCCCAGTACTGGTCGCCGAGCTCGGGGCCGAGGCGCCGGAGCGCACTGCCGGCATCGGTCCAGGAGACGAGGTCGGGGGAGAGCAGCACATCGAAGATCCGGTCGCCCTCGGGCGGCTCGGGATGCGTGCCGTACGCGGCATACCCCTCATCGCCCAGCCGCAGCACGAAGGGATCGGCGAAGTAACCCGGCCGTGCCGGCGGGCGGAGCGTGTCGTCCGAGCGCTCGTCGCTCATCGTCACTCCCACGGCTCCCACGGGTCTCTCGGCTCCCACGGCCGCCGCTCGACCGGCCCGACCATCGCCTTGCGGATGACCTCCACCGGGAGCTTGGGCGTCCGATCGGCGCGCACCAGGCCGTTCGTCTCCTGAAGGGTGTCGGAGAGCTGGGTGTAGCAGAACCCCGCGAGCACACCGCTCGCATGGACCGCCCCCATCACCGACTCGAGGCGCGTCTGGAACTCGGCGGCCGTCGTGGCGTCGGTGTAGCCCCACGCGTCCTTGGTCAGCTCGACGTCGAACGAGATGCCGCCGAACTCCGTGAGCATGACCGGCGCGCCCGAGACGTCGCCCCGCACCACGAGCCGGCGGCCCGCCGGACCGACGCCCTCGAGCAGCCGGTCGATGGCGGCCCGGTCCCTGTAGCGCTCGCGCAGGATGTCGCCGTCGCCCTCGTAGTCGTGGATGCCGAGGATGTCGGTGTCGACCTGCTCCCAGCCGTCGTTGGAGACCACCGGCCGCGTCGGGTCCAGTGCCTTCGTGAGGTCGACGAGCGAGGCGGCGTAGTGGCGCATGCTCGGGTCATGGGCGATGTGCTGCACGCCCCAGCTCTCGTTGAGGGGCACCCAGGTGACGATCGAGGGGTGCGAGAAGTCGCGGTGCACGACCTCGAGCCATTCGCGCACCGTGCGGCGCACAGACGTAGGTGTGAAGGTGAAGTTGGCCGGAGCCTCGCCCCAGACCATGAGGCCCAGGCGGTCCGCCCAGAACAGGAAGCGCGGGTCTTCGAACTTCTGGTGCATGCGCGTCGCGTTGAATCCGAGGTCCTTGATCAGCTGCACCTCGTCGCGGAGGGCGTCGGCCGAAGGTGCCGCGAGATGGGACTCGGGCCAGTACCCCTGGTTCAGCACGGACTTGACGTAGAGCGGACGGTCGTTCAGCAGGAACACCCCGCGCTCGACGACGGCGCTGCGCAGCCCGAGGTACGAGGCCACGGCATCGGTCTCCTCGCCGCCGCTCGAGAGGGTCAGCCGTGCGTCGATCAGGCGGGGGCGGCGCGGCGACCAGAGGAGCTCCTCGTACGCCTGCCCGTTCGTCTGCCGGGTCAGGGGGATGTGCAGCTCGACCTCCGCGCTGCCCACCAGGACGCGAGCCCTGCCGATCACGACGCCGCCGAAGTTCAGCTCGACCTCGAGCGTGGCATCCGTCGTGGGAGCGGACGTGAGTCCCACACGCGCGTGCACCTGCGCCGTCGCGTCGTCGCTGCGCCAGTGCACCCAGTCGACGGCGAACGCCGGCACGGACTCGAGCCACACGGGCTGCCAGATGCCGCTGGTGCGGTGGTACCAGATCACATGCGGCGCCTCGCGCCAGTCCTGCTTGCCACGAGGCTGGCTCACATCGAGAGGATCGTCCTCGACGCGCACGACGAGGTGATTCTCGCCGCCGGGAACGATGACATCGGTGATGTCGAACGAGAAGGGGGTGTGACCGCCCTCGTGAGAACCGACCCGCTCGCCGTTGACCCAGACGATCGCGCGGTAGTCGACGGCCCCGAATCGGACGATCAGCCGCCTGCCCTCGGTGTGCCCGGAAGCCCGGATGTCGTCGTCCGAAAGGGTGCGGTGATACCACAGCACGTTGTGGAAGCCGGTGTCGTGCACGCCCGACGCAGCGGACTCGGGCGGGAACGGGACCAGGATGGTCTGCTCGAACTCCGTGCGGTCGTACCAGCGCTCCCGCAGCCCTTGGCCGTCGGCGTCGAACTCGAACCCCCACGGGCCGCTGATGTCAAGCCACTGGCCTCTCATGAGCTGAGGGCGAGGATATGACCCATCTTGCGTGCTCGCAGGTGGCAGCTCAGTGCGGTCATCGGTGATCATGCCGACTAGCATGCCCGAAATATCCAGCGCTGTAAAACATCCGCCCAAAAAGAAGTCAGATGTGAGTCGGGGCGCTCTCCCGCAGGACCAGCCGATGGTCGATCAGCTCGTGCCGCCCGACCCCCTCGTATCCCTCGATGCGCTCGACCAGCATCTGCGTCGCGCGGTGCGCGAGGGCCGACGTGTCCGGAGCGATCGAGGTGATGCTCGGGTAGGTGACGCGGCTCATCATGATGTTGTCCCAGCCGGTGAGCGCCACCTCCTGCGGCACCCGGATGCCGCGCTCCTGCAGGGCGCGCAGCGCGCCGATGGCGGCGAGGTCGTCGCGGCACACCAGGCCGTCGAAGCGGATGCCGTCATCCCACGCGGCGCCGACGCCGAGCACCGCTCCCATCGGAGTGACGGTGTCGCGGGGGAGCAGCAGCCGAGGATCCGCCTTGATCCCCTCGTCTTCGAGCGCCTGCTGATAGCCCATGATGCGCTGGCTCGACGCCGCCGACAGGCGGCCCGCCTCGTGTCCGGTGAACGCCACTCGCCGCCGTCCCATCCGGATGAGATGACGTGTCACATCCCGCGCCGCCGCGAAGTTGTCGACCATGATGCGGTCCAGGGTCAGCGGAGTCGCGGCCTCGCCGAGGATGACGATGGGCAGCCCGCTGCGGCGACGGGAGATCTCGAGCGCGGACACGGCCGCGGGCTGGAAGAGCATCCCGTCCACGAGGCCGGACTCGAAGTTCTCGAGCACGGCCCGTTCCCCCTCGATCGTGCCGTCTGTCTCGTCCAGCAGGACGCGGTACCCCAGTTTGCTGGCCGCCACCGAGACGAGACGGGACAGCTCCGCGAAGTAGGGGATGCCGACGTTGGAGAAGGACAGCGAGATGAGGCCGGTTCGACCCGTTGCGAGGCGCCGCCCCATCAGGTTGGGGCGGTAGTCCAGTTCGTCGATCGCGCGCTGCACGCGCTCCCGCGTGGTGGTGCTCACGTGCTTGTAGCCGCGCACCACGTTCGAGACTGTCTTCATGGAGACGCCGGCGAGTTCGGCGACATCCTGAAGGCGAACACCGCTCATCCGGCCCCCCGAATCCGCTGGCCCACCTCGGCCAGGACTGGAATCAGGGTACACCTTGACAGCGATATTCCAGCGCTGTAAATTCCAGAGCAGCGGCCGGGTGTCCTGTCCCGACCGCGTCTCATCCGGTTCGACCGGACAACTCAAAGGAGAGCAATCGCATGAAGAAGCCATGGGCTCGCCGCGCGATCGGTGCGGGCATCGCACTCGCGATCGGCGTCACTATGACGGGGTGCGGATCGTCGGGCGGTGCGAACAGCGGCGCGGTCGCGGGCGACGGTGAATACGACGGTCCCGCCGTCGACATCACGTTCTGGCACGGGTGGACCGGCGGGGCAGCACCCGTCATCGTCCCGAAGCTGATCGAGGAGTTCAACGCCGAGCACGAGAACATCACGGTGAAGGGCGTTCCGCAGGAGTGGGGCGACATCGCCGCCAAGATGCCCCTCGCGATCAAGGCGGGCAAGGGCCCCGACGTCGCCGTGCTGCACGGAGACGACCTCGCCACCTACGCGGCGCAGAACCTGCTGCTGAACGCCGACGGCATCGTCGAGGGCCTCGGCTACGACGCCGGCGACTTCCCGCCGGAGGTCTACGACAAGGGCAACTACGACGGCACGCAGTACGCCGTGCCGTGGAGCGTCACTCCCCTCGGGCTGTACGTCAACAAGACGGTGCTGGCCGAGGCCGGCATCACCGAGATCCCCACTGACCAGGAGTCCTACCTGGCGGCGCTCGAAGCGCTCAAGGGCGTCGGCGTCCAGGGCGAATGGGTCGACGGCTACGTCTTCACGGGCACGTTCGAGTTCCAGAGCCTGATCTGGCAGTTCGGCGGTCAGCTCTACAACGACGACGTCACGGAGGCGACGTTCAACTCGGAGGCGGGAGTTCAGGCCCTCACGTGGATGACCGACCTCGTCGCCGACGGCTACAGCCCGGCCAACGTCGCGCAGGACGGCAACATCAAGGCGCTCATCGCCGGCGACACCGCGTTCAACTGGAACGGCGTGTGGCAGACCACCAACACGGCGTTCGAGGACCTCGACTGGGCGGCCGCTCCTGTTCCGCAGATCGGCACCGAGCAGGCCGTGTGGTCGAGCTCGACCCACTGGGTCTTCCCGGCCAACAAGGGTCAGAACGAGGACAAGACTGCCGCTGCCGCCGTGTTCGTCAAGTGGATGAACGACAACTCGCTCGGCTGGGCCGAGACGGGTGAGCTGCCCGCCGACAACGCCGTGCGCGAAGACCCGGCGCTCCTGGAGCAGTGGCCGAACCTGGCGCCGTTCATGGAGGAGCTCGAGTACGCCCGCTACGAGACGGTGTCCCCGGGCATCGGCGAGGCGAACGCGCAGATCACCCTGGCCCTCAACGAGGCGCTGAGCGGCAAGAAGACGCCGCAGGAGGCGCTGGATGACGCCGCCGCCAAGGCGAACCAGATCCTCGAGTCCAACCAGGCGAAGTACGGTGGCTGACACCTCCACCGCAACGGTCGTCGCTCCCCCGCGCCCACGCGCGGGGGGGCGCGCCCCGCGGGGTGAAGCGGCGCCCCGCTCGACGGGCCGCAGCGGCCGCAAGACGCTGACGGCGTACCTGTTCCTCGCCCCGTTCCTGGTGCTCTTCATCACGTTCGTGGTCGTGCCGGCCGTGTTCGGCCTGTGGATGAGCCTCACGAACTGGAGCCCCTTCCGCGACACCCAGCAGTTCATCGGGCTCGAGAACTACATCAATCTCTTCACCCCGGGCAACAACCTGGCCGACGACTTCTGGAAGTCGATGGGGGCCACCGGCCTCTTCGTGCTGATCAGCGTCCCGTTCCTGGTCGTCGTGCCCCTTCTCATCGCGATGCTCCTCAACCAGAGGATCCAGGCGGCGACGACGTTCCGCACGATCTTCTTCGCTCCGTACGTGCTCGGCGTCGCCGTCATCGGCGTGATCTGGGGCTACATCCTCGACACGCAGTCCGGCATCCTGAACCACCTCATGGGGCTGGTCGGGCTTCCGTCGAACATCCCCTGGACCGTCGATGTGCCATGGGCCTGGGTCACGCTCGTCGGGGTGACCGTGTGGTGGACGATGGGCCTCAACACGATCATCTTCCTGGCGGGTCTGAAGGGGATCAACGGCGACCTCTACGAGGCGGCATCCATCGACGGAGCCGGCCCGAACCGCAAGTTCTGGAACGTCACCGTTCCCGGCTTGCGCCCCGTCATGATCTTCATCAGCACGACGACGATCCTCGCCTCGGCGAACATGTTCGGCCAGTCGTACCTGCTCACCAAGGGCGGGCCGGGCACCGACACCCGGACGGTCATCATGTACATCGCCGATCAGGGCCTGTCGCAGAACAACATGGCGCCCGCCGCGGCGATGAGCTACATCCTGTTCGCCGCGCTCTCCATTGTCAGCATCATCAATTTCCGGCTGCAGCGCGAGCGCGTCGAGAAGGGCGTGAAATGACCGCCGTCGCTGTTGAACGACGCAAGATGCCCGCCCGCAAGGTGTGGGGCCGCGTGGTGCTGTACGCCGCGCTCATCCTGCTCGCGCTGATCATCGTGCTGCCGCTGCTGTGGATGCTGGTGACGTCCTTCAAGACCGACTCGGACGCCATCCAGCAGCCGTACTCGTTCCCCGACCCGATCTCGCTCGAGGCGTACCAGACGCTTCTCACGTCGGGGCAGCAGCCGATCTTCCTCTGGCTGTGGAACAGCTTCGCCGCGGCGACCCTGCAGACCGTGCTGATCCTCGTGACGGCGTCGATGGGCGCGTACGCGCTGGCTCGGCTGGACTTCCCGGGCAAGAAGCTCGTCTTCGGGGCCATCATCGCGACGCTGCTGGTGCCGCCGGTCGTCTTCCTGATCCCGAACTACCTGATCGTGCAGAACCTCGGGTGGCTCGACACGCTCTGGGCGATCACGGTTCCGGGAGCCGCCGGCGCGTTCGGCATCTTCTTCCTGAGGCAGTTCTTCATCGGCCTGCCCCCGGAGATCGAGGAGGCGGCGCGCATCGACGGGGCCGGCGACATCCGGATCTTCCTCCAGGTCGTGCTGCCGCTCGCGCGCCCCGCGCTCGCGACGCTCGCGGTGCTGTCGTTCCTCGGCAACTGGAACGACTTCCTGTGGCCGGTGTACGTGCTGCTCAGCCCCGAGAACCTGACGCTGCAGCCGGGCCTCGCCCAGCTGCAGGGCGCCTACTCGACGCACTTCGCGATCGTGATGGCGGGCGCCGTCATCGCGTCGGTGCCGGTGCTGATCATCTTCGGCCTGGCTCAGCGACAGATCGTCGAGTCGGTCGCGGGATCGGCCGTCAAGGGGTGAGACATCTGATGTCTCGGCCGGCGGCGGCCGGCATCCTCGGAGCATCTCTCGTGGGTGCACTCGTGGGATGCACGCCGCCGCCGGCCCCTGATCCGTCGCCGACGATCGCGCCGTTCGCGATAGACCAGGACTTCGCGGACCCGGACGTCCTGGAGGTCGACGGAGAGTATGTCGCCTTCGCCATAAACACCCGCGGTGTCAATGTTCAGACCGCGACCTCGGACGACCTCGTGGAGTGGAAGGTGTCGCTCGAAGATGCCCTCCCGGACCTCCCATCGTGGGCGAGTCGCGGCCGCACGTGGGCTCCGGATGTATCGGAACTGGCCGGCGGCGGATACGTCATGTACTTCACCGCGAACCACACGGCCTCGGACAAGCAGTGCATCGGGGTCGCCACCTCGATGACCGCGACGGGTCCGTATGTCGCCGTGGAGGGGGAGCCACTCGTCTGCCCGGTCGCCGAGGGCGGTGCGATCGACCCATCGACATTCACGGATGACGATGGCGCGCGCTATCTGATCTGGAAGACGGACGGCAATTGCTGCGCCCTCGACACGTGGTTGGAGATCGCCCCGCTGGCGCCGGAAGGAACCGCGTTCGCCGGCCCGTCGACCAAGCTCTTCAGCCAATCCGAGCCATGGGAAGGCAACCTCGTGGAGGGTCCCGTCCTGATGAAGCGCGGCTCCACCTACAACCTGTTCTACTCCGCCAACGACTACGGCACGGAGGACTACGCCGTCGGAGTGGCGACGGCGCCCTCGGTCACCGGGCCCTACACCAAGCATCCGGAGCCGATCCTGTCGACCGAATCCAGCGACGGCCGCTTCTTCGGGCCCGGCGGGCAGGACGTCGTGTCGACGGATGACGGCGACGTCATGGTGTTCCACGGGTGGAGCGACCTGCTCCTCTACCGCGGCCTGTACAGCGTGCCCCTCGAGTGGAAAGGCGACGTGCCCGTTCCCGACCTGCCGTGAGACGGTCAGAGTCGGGGACCGGTTCTCCGCAGCGCAGGCAGCTCGGCGGTTCGCAGCGTCACCGGCGCCGTCGCCTCGATGCTCAGGCCGTACGCGGTCCTCGCACGCAGCGTGCCCGTCGCGTCCGCGCTCCGCCAGGCCGCCTTCCTCACGACGAAGACGCAGACGAGGTCGGGCCGACCATCGTCGTTGAGATCGACCGAGGGCCCCCCGCAGGTGCTCAGGCTCGCCTCGGTGCCCGTGCGTCCGAACCGGATCGACGGCAGCAGGACCACGTGAGGGTCGAACGTCGGAGACGACAGCAGCGCGACCGAGACCAGCGGATCGCGCGAGAGGTCGATCGCATTGCCCCCATCGCGGGGCTGCACGTCGATGTCGACCTCGAGGGAGGGCAGCGCCCAGAGGACGAGGCTCGCCACAACGAGCGCAGCAGCGGCGGGTCGCCCCCAGCGGTGGAGGGGATCCCGGCGCCTCCACCCGATCGCTGCCCCACCCATGCGACCCGCCGCCTCCCTTGCGTGGGACGAGAGCCGCGAACCCCATCGAATCCGACCGCGACTCGCGACCGTCGAGCGCGACAACCGTACCGGGGCGCCGGCCGCAGGCGTATACGCAGTTCTACGCAGGAACGTGCCGGCCGCCGGGTCAGGTCTGTGTCGTCATCCCCTCGCGGGTGCGCAACGGCGCGTCGACGAGACCGATCTCGCGCGCCACCAGTGCCGCCGAGACCTTGTCGCGCACCCCCAGTTTGCGATACGCGTTCTGCAGGTGCTTCTCGACGGTGCGCGGCGAGGAGGACAGCTGCGCGCCGGCGGCGCGGGCGGTCATGCCGCGCACCATGCACCGGAGCACGGCCAGCTCCCGCCCGGTGAGCAGATCCCGCGCGTGCGCGGGAATCTGCCGGGCCGCGAGGATCTCCGCCTGCCGCTGCAGGGCCGACAGCATCGGCTGCACACTCGCGGCGAGCCGGAGGTCGTCGTCGGAGAAGTCCGGGCCGGGCGGCCGGCTGATCACGACCGCCTGATGCGCGCGCCCGTCGACGAACAGCGGGATCGACAGCGAGTGCTCGACGTCGAAGAGGCGCAGCACGCGGCGCACCTCCCTCGTCTGCCACGTCGCGACGATGGGGGAGGGCACGCGCGCGATCGTCTGCGGCGCCGTCTCGCCGGAGACCGCGTACCAGCGCAGCAGCGGGTGGTGGTCGAACAGGCTCATGTCCATGACGTGGAAGAGCTCCGCGATGGCCTCGTCGGCGTCGAGGCCGCCGAGAGCCCCTGGGGCACGATTGAAGCCCTTCACCGAGACGACGCCCGCGTGATCGCGGAGGTTCGACGTCAGGGCCGCGCCGTCGAAGCTGTCCAGCAGCTGATCGCTCAGCTCCTCCACCGGCAATTCGACAATAGGCCGCTGCAGCACCTCAGCGGTCGTGAGGAACCAAGCCGTCAGCTTCTCCTCCAGGGAGGACATGCGCACAGGATACTGCGGGGCCGGTGACCTGCACCACGGGTCAGTCCGTCGACGCCGTGCCTGTCAAGGGGGTCCTCGCGCGCATCGCCTCCGCTTAGCGTCGAGCCCATGAACCGAGACGAATCCGCGACGCGACCGAGCACCGACGACCCCGGCGAGCGGCCGCCCGCACCCCTCTCCGAGAGCGACCAGGTGCGCAAGGACATGACGTACAGCCCGTCGAGCGAGGACGAGACCCGGCAGAAGCAGCAGAACCCCCTCCCCGCGGGCATCGACGACGACATCGACAAGGACCTCATCCGCACCGTGCCCGGCACGGGCGGGCCCGACGACGCGGGCGATGTCGACGTGGACCCGGCCGACCTGAACATGCCCGGTCGGTCGTAGCGCGGCGGCGCGGGCCGCGTCACCCCCGTGATGCGGCCGTGCCGGGCGTGGCCGGCGCGTGTGACGAAACATCCTCTCGCGTGCTTGCCTCCGCCGGCACTCGTGTCCTACGGTAGCGGCAAGCGCTTTCCGCCTCCCGGTGTCACCCGACACCGCCCGAAAGGACGACGATGTTTCTTCGACCCCGCACCGCCGTCGCGGCCCTTGCCGCGGCATCCCTCCTCCTGCTCGCGGGCTG
>DASUQB010000484.1:0-26871 GCA_036280835.1 Microbacterium sp.
ACGCTCTTCAGGTTGACGTCCTGCACCCTGTCCCACGCCGGCAGGCCGGTGGTCTCGATCGAGTCGTCGTCGGCGGGCGAGATGCCGGCGTTGTTGAACGCGATGTCGAGCCGGCCGAACCGCTCGAAGACCCCGTCGAACAGCGCATCCACCTTCGCCTCGTCGGCGACATCCACCGGGAAGAAGACGCCCCCCACGTCTGAGGCCGCCGCCTCCCCCGTCCCCGGGTCGACGTCGGCGATGACGACGAGCGCCCCCTCCGCGGCGAAGCGCCGCGCCGTCGCGAGGCCGATGCCGCTGGCTCCGCCGGTGATGACCGCGACGCGGTCCTTGAGCCTCTGGGTGAGGTCGATGGTCATGGATGCTGCTCCCTATGGGTCGCGAGAGGGCGGTGGATGTCGGTCGTCGGGATGTGCGGCTAGGAGTCGGTGGCGAAGAACACGTTCTTCGTCTCGGCGAAGTGCTCCGCGGCGTCGGGGCCGAGCTCGCGTCCGAGTCCGGACTGCTTCATGCCGCCGAAGGGCGTCGAGTACCGCACCGACGAGTGGGAGTTGACCGACAGCACGCCGCTCTGCACCGCCCGCGAGACCCGCACCGCGCGGCCGAGGTTCTCGGTCCAGATCGATCCGGCGAGTCCGAAGCTCGTGTCGTTGGCGAGCCGGATGCCGTCTGCCTCGTCGTCGAACGGCAGCACGGCGACGACCGGCCCGAAGACCTCCTCCTGCGCGATGCGGTCGCGGGTGGATGCCGGCAGCACCACGGTCGGCGGGAACCAGAACCCCTCGCCGTCCGGGGCAGATCCCCGGAACGCCACGTCGACGCCGTCGAGGAACGACGACACGGTGTCGCGGTGCGCGGACGAGATCAGCGGTCCCATCTCGGTGTCCTCGAGCCGGGGGTCGCCCACGCGCCACGCCTGCACGGCCGGCTCGAGCAGCTCCATGAACCGGTCGAACACCGAGCGCTGCACGAGGATGCGGCTGCGGGCGCAGCAGTCCTGGCCCGCGTTGTCGAACACGGCACCGGGCGCCGCGGCCGCGGCCCTCTCGAGTTCGGCGTCATCGAACACGATGTTGGCGCTCTTGCCCCCGAGCTCGAGGGTCACGGGCTTGAGCATGCGGGCGCAGCCGGCGGCGACATCCATGCCCACCTCGGTCGACCCCGTGAAGACCACCTTGCGCACATCGGGGTGCGCCACGAACCGCTCGCCGACGACCGAGCCCTGCCCCGTGATCACCTGGAAGAGCCCGTCGGGCAGCCCCGCGAGCAGAGCGAGTTCGCCGAGGCGCACCGCCGTCAGCGGCGTGAGCTCGGCCGGTTTGATGAGCACCGCGTTGCCGGCGGCGAGCGCCGGGGCGAAGCCCCACGACGCGATCGTCATCGGGAAGTTCCACGGCACGATGATCCCCACCACGCCGTACGGCTCGTGAAAGGTCACGTCGAGCCCGCCGGCCACGGGAATCTGGCGGCCCGAGAGTCGCTCGGGCGCGCCGGCGTAGTAGTTGAGCACCTGGGCGACATGCCCGGCCTCCCACCGAGCGGAGCCGATCGGGTGCCCGGAGTTCGCGACCTCGAGCCAGGCGAGCTGCTCGATGTTCTCCTCGACGACGCGCGCGAAGGAGCGCAGCGCATCGGCGCGTGCGACGGGCGCGAGCGCCGCCCACGTTCGCTGCGCCACGACGGCGCGGGCGACGGCGTCGTCGACCTCCTCGACCGACGCGCGTGTCATCTCCTGCAGCGGGGTCGCGGTGGCCGGGTTGATCACGGTGAAGCTCACGCGTGCACCTCCTGGGAAGAACGGGCGTGACGCGCGTCGGCGTAGACGGATGCCGCGGCGACGAGCCCGGCGAACAGGCGGCGGTCCTCGGAGTTCTGCTCCGGGTGCCATTGCACCGCCACCAGGTACTGGTCTCCCGGCGCCTCGAAGGCGTAGACCAGATCGTCGTCGGTGAGCGCGGTGACGACCAGACCGTCGCCGAGGCGCTCGACGCCCTGGTGGTGGTAGCTGTGCACGTCGATCTCGCCTGCCCCGACGATGCCGGCGAGCCGGGTGCCGTCATCCACCACCGCCGTGTTCGTCGCGAACTCGCCGCGGCCGATGCGGTAGCGGTCGGTGCCGAGGGCGTCGGGCAGATGCTGGTGCAGCGTACCGCCGTGCGCGACGTTGATCAGCTGGAGCCCCCGGCAGATGCCGAAGACGGGCATCCCGCGCTCTTCGGCGCCGCGGAGCAGGGCGAGCTCCCACGCATCGCGGTCCTCGCGCGCCGGGTCGGTCTGCGGATGCCGCTCCGCGTCGTACAGCTCGGGGGCGACGTCGAGGCCGCCGGTGAGGATGAGGCCGTCCAGCCCGTCGAGCACGGCCTCGGCCGCCGCTTCCACCCGGGGCTGCGGCGGCAGCAGCACGGCGACGCCGCCGGAGGAGGTGACCCCGTCGAAGTACTGCTGCGGGAGGAAGCCCGCGCGCACGTCCCAGACCCCCTGCTTCGCCTGCTCCAGGTAGGTGGTCAGGCCGATCACCGGCGCGTGCCTGTCAGAGCCGCTCGAACCCACGGACCCTCTCCCAATCGGTCACGGCCGCGTCGAAGGCCTCGACCTCGATGCGTGCCTGGTTCAGATAGTGCTCCACCATGTCGTCGCCGAAGGCGGCGCGCGCGATCGCGGACTGGTCGAAGAGCGCCGCGGCCTCCCGCAGCGTGGTCGGAAGCGTGTCGACGCCCGAGGCGTACGCGTTGCCGCCCAGCGGATCGGGCAGCGGCAGCTCGTGCTCGATGCCGTGCAGTCCGCCGGCGATGATCGCCGACACCGCGAGGTAGGGATTCACGTCGCCGCCGGGAACGCGGTTCTCGACCCGCAGGCCCGACCCGTGGCCGATGACGCGCAAGGCACAGGTGCGGTTGTCGAGTCCCCAGGCCACGCCGGTCGGGGCGAACGAGCCCTTCGCGAACCTCTTGTAGGAGTTGATCGTCGGCGCGTACAGGAACGTGAACTCGCGCAGGGTGGCGAGCACGCCCGCGATCCAGTGGCCCATCAGCGGGCTGAAGCCGTGCTCGCCGTCGCCGGACATCACCGCGTCGCCCGACTCGGAGCGCACCGACAGATGGATGTGGCAGCTGTTCCCCTCGCGCTCGTTGAATTTCGCCATGAAGGTGAGCGACTTGCCGTGGCGGTCTGCGATCTCCTTGGCGCCGTTCTTGTAGATCGTGTGGTCATCGCATGTCTGCAGCGCCTCGGCGTAGCGGAAGGCGATCTCCTGCTGCCCCAGGTTGCATTCGCCCTTGACGCCCTCGGAGTACATGCCGGCGCCGTCCATGCTCACGCGGATGTCACGCAGCAGCGGCTCGAGGCGGGTCGTGGCGAGCAGGTTGTAGTCGACGTTGTAATCCGTCGACGGCCGGAGGTCGCGGTACCCCTTCGCCCATGCTTCGCGGTAGGTGTCGTCGAAGACGATGAACTCGAGCTCCGTGCCGGCGTAGGCGACGAGCCCGCGCTCGGCGAGCCGCTCGCGCTGGCGATTCAGGATGCCGCGCGGCGCCTGCACGACGCGGTCGCCGTTCTCCCACCCGAGGTCGGCCATGACGAGCGCGGTGCCCGGCTGCCACGGCAGCACCCGCAGCGTGCCGGCATCCGGAATCAGCGCCATGTCTCCGTAGCCGGTCTCCCAGCTCGACATCGGGTACCCATCGACGGTGTTGAGATCGACGTCCACCGACAGCAGGTAGTTGCAGGCCTCGGCACCGTGCGGGAGCACGACGTCGCGCCAGAACCGGCCGGAGACCCGCTTTCCGACGAGGCGGCCCTGGGCGTCGGGGAACGCGATGATCACGGTGTCGATCTCACCCGCGTCGATCGCGGCATCCAGTTCAGCCGTCGTCAGGTTCCCCGCCATTCGATTTCCTCTCCTGCGGCTCCGCGCCGACGCGCACCCCACCATTGGGTCGATCGGCCGGGGGTGCAACGAGCCTAACTGTAGGGGCAACTTCGCCCCAAAGGTAGACAAGCGGTACCAATAGGCATCACAATCATGCGCAAGGTGCGCCCGGCGCCTCACCCGAATGCCCCCCGGAGGTCGCATGTCCCAATCGAGCGGTGGCGCACGGAAGGTCGCGGGAGCGACCTACCAGCGCGCAGGCGAAGGCTACTTCGAGAAGCGCACCCTGAAGCGCTCCGCCGGCATCTGGGGACTCTGGGGCCTGGCTGTTGCCGCCGTGATCTCCGGCGACTTCTCCGGCTGGAACTTCGGCATCGACTTCGCCGGCTTCGGCGGCATGCTGATCGCGTTCGCGATCCTCGTGATCATGTACTACGGCATGATCTTCTCCATCGGCGAGATGGCCGCGGCGATGCCGCACACCGGCGGGGCGTACTCGTTCGCGCGCTCGGCGATGGGGCCGTGGGGAGGCCTCATCACCGGCGCCGCAGAGACCATCGAGTACGTCGCGACGACCGCGGTCATCGTCTACTTCTCCGCGTCGTACGCGGACGCGATCACGAGCGAGCTGCTGAACTTCTCCATGCCGACGTGGGTGTGGTGGATCATCCTCTACGTCGCGTTCATCGCGCTCAACGCCGCCGGCGCCGCGATCTCCTTCACGTTCGCCATCGTCGTCTCGATCATCTCCATCGGCATCATCCTGGTCTTCTCCCTGATGTCGCTGGTCTCCGGCGCGTTCCAGTGGGAGAACCTGTGGGACATCGCGCCGGATCCCGGCCAGACGGAGTTCCTGCCGCACGGCGTACTGCCGATCCTGTTCGCCCTGCCGTTCGCCATGTGGTTCTTCCTCGGCATCGAGGAGCTGCCGCTCGCCGCCGAGGAGTCGAACGACCCGGTGCGGGACATTCCGAAGGCAGGCTTCTGGGCCCGCGGAACCCTCATCGTCACGGGCCTGCTCGTGCTCTTCCTCAACACCGGCGTCATCGGCGCCGAGGCGACCGGGGTCGCGGCCGAGCCGCTGCTGGATGGCTTCCGGGCCATCGTGGGCGACCAGCTCGCGGCGCTGCTGGCGCTGTTCGCGCTCGTCGGGCTGCTCGCGTCGCTGCAGGGCATCATGTTCGCCTACGGGCGCAACATGTACTCCCTCTCCCGCGCGGGGTACTACCCGCAGTTCCTCTCGCTGACCGGCAAGCGCCAGACGCCCTGGGTCGCGCTCACCGTCGGCGCCGTCATCGGCTTCATCGCCCTCGTCGTGCTCGACACGGTTGCCGCCCTGAACGAGGGCGCGGGAGCGGTCGCCGGAGCCATCGTGCTGAACATCGCGGTGTGGGGCGCCGTGCTGGCCTACCTGCTGCAGATGATCTCGTTCGTCATCCTGCGCAGGAAGTTCCCGAACGCGAGCCGCCCCTACCGCAGCCCGTGGGGTGTGCCCGGCGCGGTGATCGCCGCCTTCATCGCCGCGCTGATCTTCGTCGGCTTCCTGCTCAACCCGACGTTCGTGCCCGCGATCATCGCGATCGCCATCGTCTACGTCGTCATCCTGGTCGGCTTCGCGCTGTTCTTCCGCCACCGCCTCGTGCTCTCCCCGGAGGAGGAGTACGCGCTCTCCGGCGGCGCCCACGGCGACCCGCAGGCCGAGGGCTACGACGCCATGGAGTCGCAGGTGTTCGGAGACAAGCCCTAGCAAGGGGGTGGGGCGGGCGCGCTGGGGGCGCGCCCGCCTCTACGACTCCTCGGACGACCACAAGTAGCTCCCCGGACGACGGGGAAGAGAAGGGGCCCTCTCGAGTTCTCCATTGGGGACTGGATAACTCGAGAGGGCCCATCGCTCGCCGTGCTCGCAACCTCACCGCTGGGGACGGTTGAGAGGTCGGCACGAGAGCTCACTGACTACGTTAGGCAACTTCGCCGAATTCGTCTGTCCCCTCTTCGGGGGACACTCGCCGATCAGTAGAGCAGAAGCTGCTTCGTCTCCGTCGAGGGGATGCCGCCGATCTCGACACGCACGTGGTACGTGGCACCCCCGCCGGGCGCGCGCTGCCGGTTCGGGTCCTGACAGGTGTCGACGGATGACCGCGTGCGGTCCCACGTGAGAGGCGACGCGCTCGCCACCGTCTGTCCGGCGGTGAGCAGCACCACCATGTCGCTCGGCTCCGTCTGGCAGTCGGTCGAGCGCCACCACACGTCCTCGCCGCTGGAGACGATGAACGACTGGGTCGTCGTCCCGACGTTGAGGGTGCAGTCCCGCGCGCCGATGTTGGTGAGCTGCAGGCTGAGCTGAGGGTTCTCGCCGGCGGCGTAGCCGTCCTTGTCGGCGAGAGCCACGACCTCGATGTCGGAGGCCACGCACGGCCCGGCCGCCGGTGTGACCGACGCCGACGGCGTCGGCGAGGGCGCCGGGGAAGATGTGCCCTCCGGCGCCGGCGTCTCGTTGACGGGCACCGGCAGATCCGTCGCGCCCTCGGCCGTGGGAGCGGCGGCGGGGGTCGCGGCCGGCGCGCCGTCGGCCGCTGAGCCTCGCCACGGCTGGGCGACGAACAGCCAGATCACGAGCGCCGCCGCGAGGAGGATGCCGAGCAGCAGCACGAGGCGCCGCCGGCGGTAGACGGCCGGCGAGGTGCGCCTGCGGAGGCGTTCAGTGGCCATGTCTCCAGGCTAAGCCCGACCCCTGAACATCCCCCGCAGACGCGACCGGCCCCTCGGCGGGGGGCCTCCTCGTCGGCCGCCACGGCGTCGGGCGCCGCGGCCCCTGCCCCGGACTCGGCCCCGCCGCGGCCCACGCCGCCGACCCGGCCCCGGGCGCCGGCGCCTCCTACTCGGCCGCGAGGGCCTCGACCGGCGCGACACGTGTGGCGAGCCGGGTCGGCACCACCGCCGCGATCAGCGCGAGGGCCGCGGCCGCCACCACCACGATGAGCAGGGTGACCCAGGGCAGCGCCGGGGCGACGAGCACACCGCCGGTCGGCGAGTCGGGCGAGACGCGCACCGACCCGAGCACCGACTGGGCGCCGGCCCAGCCGTAGGCGATTCCGAGCACGAGCCCGGTCGCGACCGCGGCCACCGTGACGTGCGCGGCTTCGGCCAGGACCATGCGGCGCACCTGGTCGTTCGAGAGGCCCAGCGCGCGGAGCAGGCCGAGCTCGCGGCGGCGCTGAACGATGCTGAGGGTGAGCAGGTTCACGAGGCCGACGGCCGCGATCAGTGCGCTGACGCCGATCAGTGCCGTGACGACCGCGAGGAAGGTGTCGAACACCGCCGCGACCTCGGGAGGCAGCGGACCGTCGGCCGAGGCGGCGAGCACCGCCTTGGTGGTCTCGAGGGCGACCGCGAACATCGTGATGAGCGTGACGCCGATGACGATGCCGATGGCCATGCGGGACGACCGCTCCGGGTAACGCAGCGCGTTCTCGGCGGCAAGGCGTGCCGGAGCCGATTGTCCGAACCAGCGCCCGACGAGGCGCAGCACCGGCGGCATGATGACCGCGGCGCCGAGGATCAGGCCCGAGAACGAGAACAGACCGCCGAAGAAGGCGATGACCACGCCGACCGGCGACACCAGCCCGAGCAGGATCCCCGCCGCGAGCAGCAGCGCGCCGATGGAGAACAGCACGATCGCCACGGCGTTCCGGCCCCTGCGCCCGGCGATCTCGTCGTGGGCCGTCTCGACCGAGCCGCCGAGCGCCTGAAGCGGCGTGACCGCCAGCACGCGGCGGGACCCGACCCACGCGGCCGCCCAGGTCGTGAGAGCGACGATCGCCGCCGGCGCGACCAGCGCGGCCTGCACGACGACGTACGACACGTCGGCGATGCCGAGCCATGCGCCCGCGACGGCGACGCAGGCGGCGGCGAAGCCGGTGCCGACGAGCAGCCCCAGCACGGCGCCGATGACACCGACGAGCAGGCCCTGCCGGGCGACATCCGCTCGCTGCGACGCGGCGGACGCCCCGACGAGACGCATCAGGGCGATGCGCCGCGTGCGCCCGGCGACCACCGTGGAGAAGGTGTTGGCGGTGACGATCGCGCCGACATAGATCGCGATGCCGAGGAAGATCATCGACAGGATGCCGAGCACCAGCCCCAGCGTCTCGCTGTCGCCGAGGAACGGATCGGCGCGGAGGACGGCCGCGATGTATCCGGTCGCCGTGAGGAGCACCACTCCGAACGCGCTGGAGAGGGCGGCGACGAGGATGCTCGCACCCATCCCGCGATCGCGGAGCCAGGCCAGATGAGGGGATGCCGCCGGCCACCGCGCCGGTGCCCCCGGTGTGGCGGCCAGAGTCGCGGCGGTCATGCCGCCACCTCCATCGCGAGCATGTAGGAGCTGATGTCCTCGGCGGCCTGGCGGGGCTTGTCGGCCACGATGCGGCCATCGCCGAGGAAGAGCACGCGGTCGGCGTAGCTCGCCGCGGTGGCGTCGTGCGTCACCATCGCGATGCTCTGACCGTGGTCGCGGCTCGCCGCGGCCAGCAGGGACAGCACCTCGCGGCCGCTGCGGGAGTCGAGGTTGCCGGTGGGCTCGTCGGCGAAGACGAGGTCGGGGGCGGTGGACAGCGCCCGGGCGATGGCGACGCGCTGCTGCTGCCCTCCGCTCAGCTGGTGCGGGCGGTGCCGCAGGCGCGGTCCGAGGCCCAGAGTCTCGACGAGCCCGTCGATGCGGGCCCGCTCGAGCGCGCTCGGCCGCCGCCCGTCGAGGTCGAACGGCAGCATGATGTTGCCGATCGCATCGAGCGTCGGCACCAGGTTGAAGGCCTGGAAGACGAACCCGACGCGGCGGCGGCGCAGGATCGTCAGGTCGAGGTCGCCGAGCCCCGTGATCTCGGTGTCGCCGATCCACGTGCGCCCCTCGGTGGGCGAATCGAGCCCGGCCATGATGTGCATGAGCGTCGACTTGCCCGAGCCGCTCGGGCCCATGATGGCGGTGAACTGGCCGCGGCGGATGCCGACGCTGACGCCGTCGAGGGCGCGCACCGCCCCCTCCCCCGTGCCGTACGTCTTGGTCAGGTGCTGCACCCGGGCGGCGAGGCCGAGGTCTGTGCTTGTGATCTCCATGCTCCGACGTTACGAATCGGCGGGGGTCCGCCGCGTCGGCCGGAGGATGCATCCCCCTACATCGCAGGGATGACTCCCACCGCGCTCGCCGGGGTCAGGAGCGCTCGACGGGGATCGCGCCGCCGGACTCGCCGGGCTCGGGATGCGGCGCGTAGACCCGCAGCGCCGAGGGGAGGATGCGGCACGAGAGCGTGTAGCGACCGTCCCCGTCGACCGCCGGGCGGCGCTCCAGCTCGCCGTCGTGGGCGTAGAAGGTCGCGCTGCCCCGCCGGGGACGCACGTTGATGTGGATCTCCTCCGTCGTGAAGTTCTCGACATCCGAAGCCGGCGGCAGCAGCCGCAGCGTGCGCAGCACGGTGCGGGTCGCCTTGCCGAACGAGAGCGACGCGACCGCCTGCAGCCGGGGACCCCGGGCGTGCAGCACGCGCACATCCAGCACGTCGTCCGACAGCGTCTGCCGCTGCATCGTGGCGGTGTGACCCGGGGTGTTGCGCCCGACGCTCGCGAAGACCGACCAGACGCGCGCCTGCCGCCCCTCGAGCTCGATGTCGATCGCCTCGGCGCCGCGCACCTCGCGCCAGGCGGCCGCGACCCCGCCGAACCACTTGCCCATGCGGGGCCTGCGGCGAGCGCGCTGTGCGACGAAATCGGGGTAGATGCCGATGGATGCCGCGTTCAGCACCGTGATCGTCCGGCTCTCGGTGATCAGCTCGGCGACGCTCGCCGCGACCCCCTCGCCCGCCTGCAGCGCGTCGATGGCCAGGCCGACGCTGTTGATGCCGGCGGCGCGCGCGAAGTGGTTGAACGTGCCACCGGGCAGCGCGAACAGCGGTCGGTCGAACTCCCGCGCAAGGTGCGCCATGCGCGATGCCGAGCCGTCTCCGCCGTAGACGCCGAGCACCCGCGGAGGGTGGGGCGAGGCCATCGCCTCGCGGACGGCGTCATCCATCGTCTCCTCCGGCTCGAGCTCGCGCACGACGGCCTTCGGCAGCCGGGCTGCGATGACGGGACGAGGATCGGCGCGGATGACGGCGGTGCCGGCATCCGCGTTCAGCACGATGATGACGCCCTCGCCGTCCGCCGACGCCGGCAGGTCGATCGGCTCGACGACCTGGGCGACCTCGGTATCCTCCTCGTCGTCGCGGCCGCGGGCGGGGAAGATCAGGCGCCCGAGCAGGGCGACCGTCGCGCCGATCACCACACCGCCGACGACGTCGGAGAGCCAGTGCGCCCCGACGTGCAGGCGCGAGTACGCCACCGCGGCCGCCACCGGGCCGACGACGGCGCCCGCGCGGGGCGATTCGAGCGCCACGCCCGTGGCGAAGGCGGCGGCGCTGGCGGAGTGACCGGACGTGAATGACGCGGTCGTGGGGTAGCTCTTGAGGCGCCGCACCGAGGGCACGTCGTCGAAGATCGGTCGCGGACCGCCGAAGATGCGCTTCACGACCAGGTCGCTCAGCGCGCTCGCGATCACCATCGAGGCGACGCCGCGCACGGCTCCCCGGCCGAAACCCAGCAGCAGCAGGGTCGCGCCCGCGACGTACCAGAGCACCCCGTTGTCGGCCGCCCGGCTGAGGCGCCGGTAGCCGCGGTCCCGGACGTGCCACGACGGAGAGGCGTTGATGCGTCGATTCGCCGCGCGGTCGAGCCGCCGCACCCACCGCGGCAGCGCCCGGGCGCGGCGGTAGGCGAGTACCGGATGCCGCAGGGTGGTCAGACGCATACCCCTGAGGCTAGTTGCGGGCGCGGTCGTGCACCGCTTCGGGGCCGCCGAGCGGGGGGTGATTGACACGGCCCGTCGCCTGTGCCATTGCCACGGGGCGGGCGAATCGCTACCGTTCGAAGCGCTGTCCCTCACCCACGATGACGTGCGACCCAGGAGCGATGGATGCCCGCGACCCCGCTTCCCGCCTCGGGAGACGCCGCCCGCCCCGGTGCGGCCAAGACCTGCGATGCCAGTGGCATGGCCGACATCCACCGCCTTTTCCGCGCGGGCTTCGCCGAAGGCCCCGAACTCGTGCGGGGCGTGCACGACGGCGACGTCGACCATGCGCGAGTGGTGTCCGAGCAGCTTGACCTGCTGTCGGTCGGGCTGCACGCCCACCATGAAGGAGAGGATCAGCGCCTCTGGGACCTGCTCGACGAGCGGGCTCCCGCGTGCTCGGCCCACGTCTCGCGGATGAAGGCGCAGCACGCGGAGATGCTCCTGAACCTCGACGCCCTCGACGCCGCCCTCCCCGCCTGGCGCACGGCGCCGACCGCGGCGACCGCCGGTGCGGTGCTGGCTGCGCTGGACGGGATCAACGCGGCCCTCGCCGTGCACCTCGGCGACGAGGAGACGACGATCGTGCCCGTCATGGAGAGGACCCTGACGCAGGCGGAGGTCGACTGGTTCGGCGAGCATGGACGAAAGTCGACGCCGAAGGGCCAGCTGTGGAACCAGCTCGGCGCGATCCTCGCCGCTCAGCCTGACGGAGGCGACCGATGGATGCGGAAGAACCTGCCCGGGCCGGTGCGCGTGATCTGGCGCTGGGTGGGGAAGCCGCGCTATGAGAAGCACCGCGCGCAGCTCACCCGCGGCTGAAGACTCGGTTCATCCGCCGGGCCCGGACCGGGTTCTAGTGTTGACGGATGACTGATTTCCTGGCGATCACCGGTGGCTACGTCGTTCCCGTGAGCGGCGATCCGATCGAGAACGGCACCGTCGTCGTCACGGACGGCGTGATCTCGGCCGTCGGCGGCCCCGACACCGCCGTCCCCGACGACGCGCGGATCATCGACGTCTCGGGCAGCTGGGTGCTTCCCGGCTTCGTCGAGGCGCACGGCCACCTCGGCGTACACGAGGACGGCGAGGGGTGGTCGGGCAACGACACCAACGAGATGACCGACCCGAACGGCGCACGGTTCCGGGCACTCGACGGCATCGACATCGAAGAGGTCGGCTTCCGCGACGCGCTCCGCGGCGGGGTGACGACCGCGGTCATCAAACCGGGCTCGGGCAACCCGATCGGCGGGCGCACCGTCGCCATCAAGACGTGGGGCGGGCGCACCGTCGACGAGCAGGTGCTCTCGCTCGACGTCTCGGTCAAGTCGGCGCTCGGCGAGAACCCCAAGCGGGTCTACGGCGACCGCAAGCAGACCCCCTCCACCCGGCTCGGAGTGGCGTCCGTTCTGCGCGAGGCGTTCGTGAGCGCGCGCAACTACGCGGAGAAGCGGGCCGCGGCCGTGACGAAGAGCGAGCCGTTCGAGCGAAACCTCACGGACGAGACGCTCGCCGCGGTGCTCGACGGCGACCTGGTGTGGGACCAGCACTGCCACCGCCACGACGACATCGCCACCGCGATCCGCATCGCCGAGGAATTCGGCTACACGCTCGTGGTCAATCACGGCACCGAGGGCCACAAGATCGCCGACGTGCTGGCCGAGAAGGGCATCCCGGTCATCTTCGGCCCGCTGCTCACCTCTCGCTCCAAGGTCGAGCTGCGCGATCGCGCCATCGGAAACCTCGCTCTGATCGCGGCGGCGGGCGTCACGGTCGCCATCACCACCGATCACCCCGTCGTCCCCATCGATCAGCTCCGGCTGCAGGCGATCCTGGCCGTGCGCGAAGGCCTGCCCGCGACGACGGCGCTCGAGGCGCTGACGGTCAACCCGGCATCCATCCTCCGGCTGGACTCGCGCGTCGGCGCCATCGCTGAGGGGCGGGATGCCGACATCGTGGTGTGGTCGGGTGACCCCTTGGAGATCCGGTCCGAGGTGCAGCGCGTCTTCATCAACGGGCGCGCCGTGGTCGAGCCGACCGGCGACGGCGACCCGACCCCGCGGATCGTCGATCGCTGGGAGCGATTCGGCCGGGCGTCCTGGAAGGGCTGACCCCGCGACGCGGAGGGACGCCGTCGGCTCAGCCTGCGGGCAGCCGGATCTCGGCGGTGCGGTTGCCACCGCAGCGCTCCGAGCCGTCGATCCGCACCCAGTCCGCAGCCACCGCTCCCTCGGCGACCACGGCGCCGGACGCGTCCGTCAGGCGATAGCCGAGCACCGGCTGACCGCTCAGCAGGCTCGCCGACCAGCCGCTCGCGCTGTCGCCGGTGAGCCCGAAGACGCCGGTGGGCTCGGGGATCGCCGTCTCACCGAGCTCGACCGGCTGCTCCACGGGTCCCGGGGCGCAATTCGCGCCGTCGCAGAGCGCAAGCAGGAGGCCGGGACGCGGGTCGTCGAGTTCGATGTGGGCCACGCTGCTGTAGCCGATCGTCGTGCACGCGAAGAACGGCGGCGCGCACCCGGTGAGCAGCACGACCGACGCCACGAGGAGGGGAGCGAGCCGGAGGATGCGCACGGTCTCAGGCTAGAAGACGCCGCCCGACGGGTCGCGGATCGTTGCCGTCTCGCAACACCGGAGGCACCGCCCACCCGGAGGCACCGCTTACCCGGAGGCACCGCTCACTCGGCGTCGGCGAGGATGCGCTCGATCACCGCGCGCGACTTCCGCGCCTCAGCATCCGGATCGTGCGACCCCGCGGCCCCCGACATGAGCAGCATCGCCTTCCACAGGGCCCAGCCGCGGCCGCGCGCCCAGACGCCCTCGTCCCACGCGAGCCCGTCGCGGAACACGCGGCGAGCGGAGTCGTCGAACACCGTCCACGCGATCGCGAGGTCGCACGCGGGGTCGCCGACGCCGGACGTGCCGAAGTCGATGACGGCCGCGAGCCGACCGCCCCGGAGCAGCAGGTTGCCCGGTGCGATGTCGCCGTGAAACCACACCGGCGGCGCCGTGATGTCGGCATCCAGGGCTGCTTCCCACACTCCGCGCGCGGCATCCGTATCGATCGCGCCGTCCAGCTCGACCAGGGACCGCCGCACCTCGTCGTCGTAGAAGCGAGGATGTGCGCCGCGCCAGAAGCTGTGCGTGCCGGCGGCCGGCCCGCCGGCTGGGTCCACGCCGGCCAGCGCCGTGAGGAACCGGGCCACGTCGAGTGCGAGCCCGTCGAGGTCTTCGACCGCCTCGTCGATGGCCGGCACCCCCGCGATCCAGCGGTAGACCGACCAGGGCCGCGGGAACTCCTCCGTCGGCGCGCCGAGGCCGACCGGCTCCGGAACCTCGAACGGAACGTGCGGGGCGATGACCGGGAGCCATCGCTGCTCCTTTGCCACCGCCTCGACGTAGCCGTCGGCGCTCGGCAGACGCACCAGCAGGTCCTCCCCGAGCCGGAAGGTTCGGTTGTCCCATCCGCCGGGCACCACCCGACGCACGGAGAGTCGTGCCCAGTCGGGAAACTGCGCCCGCAGCAGGCGGCGCACGAGCTCCTCGTCCAACGGCATCCGCCCAGTCTTGCGCAGCCGGGAGCGCCTGCGCGCCGTCGGTGAACGAACCGTTCGTCAGTTCATCCGGGGATCGTACGTCGGATCCGGGTACATCTCCGGACAGCCCCGTTCGACGGCCGCGGGGCGCAGCTCGAAATGCCACGACTCGTTGACGTAGATCTGGCAGAGGCCGTAGCCCGCACCGTGCGCGGAAAGCCAGGCCGCGGCATCCGGCGCCATGTCGACGGCCTCGCCGCGCACGTGCGTCGAGGTCTCCGGCGCAGCCACCCAGCGGGCCGCCTCCTCCGCGGATCCGTACTCGGCCACCGCCTCGCGCAGGAGCCGATCCTGATACCGCGCCGAGCGCCAGCCGCTGTTGACCGTGAATGCGACGCCCCCGGTCGCGGCATCCGTGGCCGCGCGCGTGAGGGCATCCAGCAGCCGCGGCTCGAGGCGGGCGATGGCCGGCACCTCGTCGTCGAAGACGGTCGTCCCCGCCCCGACGCCGCCGTCTTCGGGCAGCGCCTCCGCGCCCTCGGCAGGCGGTGGGGCGGGGGGCGACTGCGGCTCTTCCCCTCGAGGAGACGCGGTGACGGTGTGCGGCGCCGTCGGTGCGTCCTTCGACACGTCGGCGGATGCCGTCGACCAGGGATTGCCGAAGAGCCCGAAGACCCCGGCGAGAGCCGCGGCCACGGCGATCGCGATGGCGGCGACGACCGCTCCGCGGCTGCGGCGGTCGGTGATTCCTGCGGGTTCGGTGGAGGACATCCCTCCAGTCCAGGCGTGCCGCCGTTGCGAGCGCGTGTGCGGATCTCGATACGGCGGCGATACGCCGACCGTCCTCCCATCGAGGCACGCTCCAGACGACGCGCGCACGGACTTCGGAGAATGTCACGAGGTTCGGCGCATTTCGGCTGGAATGTCCGAAGATCGCGACATCCTCCGAAGTCGGTCACACCCTCAGCCGACCGACCTCGCGCCCTGGTTGTCGCCGGAGACGTCGATGAGCACCTTGCCGACGGCTCCGTTCTCGACGGCGTCGTGCGCCTCGGCGGTCCGCTCCAGCGTGTGCCAGGTGAGGGGCAGCCCCGCGTCCCGACCCACCGGCAGAGCACCGTCGCGCAGGGCCGCGGTGATGTCCTCGGCTGCCGCGGACAGGGGCGCGTCGCCGACGGTGTAGAGGAGCAGGCCCTGGAGGCGCACGTTCTTGGCGAAGGTGGGCCGCACCGGGATCGTCGCCTGCTCGCCGCCGTTGTCGGCGTAGAACGCGATGCTTCCGTGGTTGGCGATGACGTCGGCGTCGAGGGCCGCGTTCCCGGCGATCGACACCTCGACGATGTGGTCGACGCCGTTCGGGGCGAGCGCCCGGATGCGCGCCGCGGCATCCGAATGCGCGTAGTCGACGATGTGCTGGGCCCCGGCCGCGCGGGCGAGGGCGGCCTTCTCCTCGCTCGACACCGTCGCGATGACGGTCGCGCCCGCCCAGACGCTCAGCTGGATCGCGGCGTGCCCCACCGCACCGGCACCGCCGGCGACGAGCACGACGCGTCCGTCGAGGGCGCCCGGCGCCAGCCTCGCGGGACCGAACTCGTGCACGGTGAGCGCGCGGTGCGCGGTCATGGCGGGGACGCCCAGGCTCGCGCCCGCGTCGAAGCCGATCCCGTCGGGGAGCTTCACGGCCCGCTCGGCGGGTACGACCGTGTATTCCTGGGCGGTGCCCGTGGGGCGACCGTGCTGCGCGAGGTAGACCCACACGCGATCGCCGACCTCGAGCCCCGCGACGCCCGGGCCCACGGCATCCACCGTGCCGGAGCCGTCCTGGTTCGGCACGACCTCGTCGGCTGCCGGTGCCGCGCCGCCGCCTGCCCGCGCCTTCCAGTCGGTCGGATTGACGCCCGACACCTCGACCCGCACGCGCACCTCGCCCTCGCCCGGCTCCGCGGGATCTCGTTCGACGAGCGACAGGACGGAGGAATCACCGGTGCGTGAGTAGACGATCGATTTCATACGACCCCTAACGCAGAGAACGGGGCGCGCATTTCAGCCGGCGGTCATCCGGATGCCGGAAGCCCGCTGCGCTCACATCGAGACGTCGTTCTCGATGTCCTCTGCCAGATCGTCGATCGTCTCCGGCCTCAGGTCCACGCCTGCTTCGTGAAGTCGCTCCTCCAGGACGTGGCTCACGTCGTCCTCCACGTGCCCGTGCCGGATGTCGTCGCGCACGTCTTCGACGACCTGCTCGACCGCCTCGGTGTCGTCGTCGCCGCCGACCGTGCCGTTCGACTCTCGGTGTGCTGTCATACCGCTATCGTCCGCGCCGGACGCGGTGGCGCCAACCCCCTTGACTCCGCCCGCGACCTCGCTCGGGAGACCGGCTCGCGATCAGTCGCCGTCCGAGTCCGGCTCCGGGTCGACCAGCGGGGCGCCGATGACGCCGATGCCGACCGCCTCGTGACTCGGCTCGGGCTCGCCCGTGTCGCCGGACGTGGGCTCCTGACCCGGCTCCTTCTCCGTGCTCGGCTCCTCGAGATCCGCCTTGTCCGGCGCCCCCTCCTGCTCCACGGGATCCTGGTCGTTCGTCGAGCTCGTCATCGTGACTCCTCCGGTTCGCGGTCGTCCCACCACGATGCGCTCCCGGCGGTCGCCACGCAACGGGCTTGACCCCGCCCCCGATCCCGCCCCCGTGCGCGCGCTCGCGCGCCGACGGTGCGAAAGGCACCGCCGTGTGAGAATTCAGACGACCCTTCGCCGACAGGGAAGCTCCCCATGATCGAGATCTCGACGTACATCGCGATCGCCGTGCTCCTGGCTGCCGCGATCCTCCTGCTGTCCGTGCGGCGGAACGCCGAGCGCGACATCGCGATCAGCGCTCGCGCCGCGCGGATCACCGGTTCCATGCCGATCGCGCCGACCGACGAGCCCGACGCGCCCGCGGCCCTCGCGGCGGCGGAGGCGGTGGGCGGCGCGATGATCGAGGCCGGCTACTCGGTCGAGACGGTGCAGGACGTGCTCGGCGACGTCGCGCGCGTCAACGGCCTGCCCGAGAGCGAGGTGCTGGTCTTCCCCAACGCCCTCCTCGTCTCCGCGCGCGGGCGGGGCCAGCATCGCACCGGTGCCGTCGCGACGGGTGACGGGCAGCTGCTGCTGTCGCAGATCGACGAACTGCAGCAGACGGTGGATGCCGCTCGCACCGGCGTGCTGAACCCCCAGTCCACGATCGAGCGGATCGGTCGCATCCGCGACATGGAACCCGCCTATCGCCCGATTGCACGCGTGATCGCCTACGCGTTCCTGAGCGGGGCGCTCTGCGTGCTGCTCGGTGCTTCCTGGGCGGGCGTCTCGCTCGCCGCCGCGCTCGGGCTGGTCACCGGAGCGGCGCTGCTTCTCAGCGAACGCGTGCCGCCGCGCTACAGCGCGCTGATCACCGTCGGCATCGCGTTCCTCGTGGCGGTGGCGGTGTTCCTGCTCCTCAAGGCGGGCTGGGGCTCCGGCATCCTGGCCGCCCTGATCGCTCCCCTCGTCGTGCTGCTGCCCGGCGCGCTGCTCACCACGGCGGTGCTGGAGCTCTCGACGGGGCACATGATCTCGGGCGGCGGACGAGCGGCGGCCGGCGCGATGCAGCTCGTCCTGCTCAGCGCGGGCATCGTCTCCGCCGGTGCGCTCGTGGGCGTGCCCGACTTCGACTTCAGCGAGCACCCCGCCCTGCTCGGACCGATCGCGCCGTGGATCGCGGTCGCCGTGTTCGGCGTCGCGGTGTCGGTGCACCGCTCCGCGCCGCGCCGCTCCGTGCCGTGGATCCTGCTCGTGCTGTACGTCGCCTACGCGGCGCAGGTGCTCGGCGACCTGCTCGTGGGCGGCGTGGTGTCGGCATTCGTCGGCGCGCTGGTCGTGACGCCCGTGACGGCCCTGGTCGCGCGACAGCCGACCGGACCCGCCGCGCTCGTCAGCTTCACGCCCGCGTTCTCCATCCTGGTGCCGGGGGCCCTCGGGCTCGTCGGCGTGGCCGACATGCTCGGCGGCGACGCGGCCGCGGCGGATTCCCTCGTCGCCACGCTCTCCACGATGGTCGCGATCGCCCTGGGCGTGCTCGCCGGGTCGAGCCTGTCGAATCGGATGCGCCGGCCCGCGCTCTGAATCCGCCGCAGCGCGGTGTCGGATCGCGGCCACGTCGTTCGTAGCAAGGGTGAGAGGGGCCCGAGGGGGCGCCGGCAAGGGGACACGATCATGAAGCTCGTCACCAACACCCAGATCACCGTCGACGGCGTGATGCAGGCGAACGGCGGGAGCGACCCGGTGCTCGACCCGGGATTCGACCGCGGAGGGTGGGCGATGCCGCTCGGCGAGGAGGAGTCGGAGCGCTACATCGCAGACGCCTACCGGCGCGCCGACGCGTTCCTGTTCGGCCGGCGCACCTACGACCTCTTCGCGGGCTACTGGGGCGTGCGGGACGATCTCGACAACCCGTTCGTCGGATCGCTGAACTCGCGGCCGAAGTACGTCGCGTCGAGAACGATCACCGACGCGCAGTGGGCGGGCACGACCGTGCTCTCCGGCGATCTCGAGGCCGCGATCCGGGAGCTGAAGGCCGCACCGGGCGGTGAGCTGCATGTGCACGGCAGCGGCCGGCTCATCCGGTGGCTGCTCGAGCACGAACTCGTCGACGAGATGACGCTGATCGTCTTCCCCGTCATCGTCGGGGCCGGAACACGCCTTTTTCCGGATGCCGGCAGGGACTTCGCGCTCGAGCTCATCGACTCGCGCCGCTTCCCGTCGGGCATCACCGCCCAGACCTATCGGCCGACCGGACGCCCCCGGTACGCGTAGGGGACCCCGGTCGGCGGACGGACCGGCTCAGTCGGTCGACTCCTCGGGCACGCGGATCGTGAGCCCGTTCGGCACGACCCAGGTGCGGATCGCGAGGGCCTCGCCGAACTCGTCTCCGTCGAGCTCGATCGGCTCGGGATGGTTGAGGGTCATGGTGAAGCGCTCGCCCTTGATGTAGTTCAGCGCCTTGACCTCTTTGGTCGTGAACTTCTGGCCGAGGCGGGTGCGGCTGAGCACGCCGTTCTCCCACACGATCTTGGTGAAGATCTGCGCCCAGCTGAGGAATCCCTCGGGGCGGAGCAGCACGATGTCGAGCTGCCCGTCATCCACGGCCGCCTCCGGCAGCAGCAGGACGTTGGCCTGCAGGGTCCCGCAGTTCCCCACGATGACGGTGTGGGCGCGGATGTGCTTCACCTGCTTGTCGTCGAGCTTGTACTTGAGTCGCAGCTGGTTCTTGTCGCGCAGAGCGAGGACGATCGCCTTCACGTAGGCGAGCCAGCCGATCTTGGCCTTGAGCTCCTCGTCGGTGTTCGCGAGCATCTTCGCGTCGAGGCCGAGCCCCGCCATGACGACGTACGCGTGCGTGTCGATCTTCGAGTCCGCCCGGCGGATGTCGACCATCCCGAGGTCGATCCGCCGGTCCTCACCGGTGAAGGCCGAGTGGATGGAGTGCTCGAGGTCATCGAGCGTCAGCTTCAGGTTCCGCGCGAGCAGGTTGCCGGTGCCGGAGGGCAGAAGGGCGAGCGCCACGTCCTTCTCGTGCACCGCCTCGGCGACGGCTCTGACCGTGCCGTCGCCACCGGCCACGATGATCATCGCGACCTCTTCGGCGAGCGCCTTCTCGGTGGCACCCTGCCCTGGATCGTCCTCGCTCGTCTCGAACCACAGCGTCTCGCCCCATCCCGCGGCGGCCTGCTCTGTCGCGACGACCGCCTTGATCTCGGGGAGGTCGACCTTGATGGGGTTGTAGATCACCGCGGCGACCCGGGTCTTCGCATCCGGAGCGGCCTGCGGTGCGGCGGTGGGGTTCTGTGTGTCAGTCATATTCGCTTCTCTTCGTGCAATCCCGGGGCACGGTCAGACCTCGCGTTCCCCGGCGCGTGTCTGTCCACCGTACGCAACGCGCCGGATCCCGTGGCAGCCCTTGACGCCCGGGAGAGTATGTGCGCCCCCGAGCTCGCCGCGGCTCGCCGGTCGGCCCCTTCAGCCGGGAACCACCGCGTCGCCGACCGAGACCACCGCGCCGGCCGGCGACGCGGCGAGGTCCGGGACGAGCCAGACTCCGAACCGGGTCCTGCCGTCCCACTTGCGGTGCTTCGCGAGGGTGCGGATCGGCTCCTTGCCACGGGTCAGCGTGACGGGGTCGATCGTGGTCATGACGCAGCGGTCGCACACGCCGCTGACGCGGAAGCGGACCTCGCCGAGCCGAACGGACGGCCATGCGTCCTCGGCGAAGGGCCGCCCCGGCTCGCCGTCCACGACCACGTTCGGGCGGAAGCGCAGCATGTCGAGGGCCGGGGTCGCGGCATCCGTCCACCGGTCGAGCTGCGCCAGCGAGGACTCGCTGGCGAGCAGCAGGGGGCCGACGTCTGCGAGCGAGACCCGGTCGTCGGGCAGGCCGCCGTGCGTCGGGTTCACCGGGCGGGCCCGCGGGTCCGGCTGCCACACCAGTCTCGCCGGGCGGCCGAGCCTCGCGCTGATCCAGGCGTCCGCCTCGGCGCCCGCGGGCAGCGCCGTTCCCTGCCGCGAGTGACCCACCGGAACCGGCGCGGCGCCCTTCGGCGCCGCGATGTTCAGCGGCTCGTCCTCTCGGTCGCGGCGCGAGAGCACGAGGGCTTCGTCGCCGAGCATCGTGGCCGTGAGTCCGAGCAGCTCGTTCGCCTCGCGCGCCGTGATCGGCTCGCCCTCCGGGTCGACGACAGCCCAGCGTCGGTCACCGGCGAGTCCCCACGGCAGCACCTCGGCCGAGTCGAGGTCGACGCCGGCGAACGACTTGACCGGATAGACGCGGAGCCGGGTGACCTGCATGCGAGAACGCTATCGCGGGAGGATCGCCCTCCAGCTCGGCCGTCAGGCGTAGGCCCGGTGCAAGTGCCACGACTCCTCGGCCCGGAACACGTCGAACACGAACGACTCGCCCTGCTCGTCGGTGGCCTGGAATCGCCAGCCGTACAGGCCGTGATGGTGACTGAGGGGCGCGGCCCAGACCGACTCGCGCAGCCGCGTCGGCACATCGGTGACCCGCCAGCGGCGGCCGCCCCAGAACATCCGGGCGGGAGTGTCGTTGACCATCCATAGGGTGACTTCATGCTCGATCGTTCCGGTGTCCGCCATATCCACAGAATAGAACATATCTACGAATACCGTTAGTCTCGGATCGGCCGGAGAAGGGGAGCGCGGGCCGTGGGGACGAGCAGGAGATACGCGCACAGGGTCGACGAGCAGATGGACCAGCGGGTCATCGAGCGCATCGCGCGCTCGGGCCCGCTGCAGACGCTTTCGGATGCCGAGCTCGAGCTCGGTCGCGAGCCGATCACCCGCGACCCGCATCCGCAGCCGGTGCGCGCATGGGTGCGGTTCGGCGACGCGCCCGTGCTGCTCGACGCGGAGGCCTGCGTATGGACCTCCCACGCGGTCGGCATCCGGTTCACCGTCGGCGGCACCCAGCACAAGACCTGGGTGTGGGCCTCCGCCGTCCGGCGCGTCGGGGAGTAGGGGCGGCTGGGACTCAGGCGATCCCGTGCTCGAAGGCGAAGACCACGAGCTGCACCCGGTCGCGCAGCGCGAGCTTCGTGAGGATGCGGCTGATGTGCGTCTTCACCGTCGCCTCCGAGAGGAACTCGCGGGCTGCGATCTCGGCGTTGCTGAGGCCGCGGGCGGCGAGGGCGAAGATCTCCCGTTCCCGCTCGGTGAGCGTCGAGAACGAGGCCGGCACCGGCCGTGGCGCGGCATCGGCGAAGTGGGCGAAGAGCTCGCGGGTGGCGGATGCCGCGATGACCGCCGACCCCGCGTGCACGGTGCGGATGGCGGCCAGCAGGAACTCCGGGTCGGCATCCTTCAGCAGGAACCCGCTGGCGCCCTCGCGGATCGCCCGCGCCGCCGCCTCGTCGAGGTCGAAGGTGGTGAGCATCACGACGCGCGGCGGCTCGGGGTCGCGCAGGAGCTCCGACGTCGCCGCGATGCCGTCGAGCACCGGCATCCGGATGTCCATCAGCACCACGTCCGGGCGGGTGGCGCGGATGACGGCCAGCGCCTCGCGCCCGTCCGCGGCCTCGCCGACCACCTCGAGGTCGGGCTGGGAATCGACCAGCATGCGGATGCCGGCGCGGAAGAGCGCCTGGTCGTCGACGAGCACCACGCGGATGGCGGCCGGGGCATCCGTGCGGTCCTCGGCCATCACGCGGCGACCCCGATCGGGAGGCGCGCGCGCACGACGAAATGCTCGCCCTCGGCGGCCGCCTGGAGGGTGCCGCCCGCCAGCTGCGCGCGCTCGCGCATGCCGACGAGGCCGTGACCGCCGTCTGCCCGGGGCGCGGAGCCCACCCTGTTGCGCACGTCGATCTCGACGCCGTCGGCGTGCCAGGCGAGCCCGACGTCGACCCTCGTCCCGTCGCCGTGCCGGAGGGCGTTCGTCAGGGCCTCCTGCAGGATGCGGAAGACCGCGAGCTGCACGCCTGCGCCCGGCTCTGCCGCCGGTGCGGGGTCCACGTCGACGGCGAGGTCGAGGCCCGCGGCCCGCACGTCGGCGTAGAGGCCCTCGAGGTCGGCGAGCGTCGGCTGGGGCCCCGCGCCCTCGCTGTGCCGCAGCTGCGCGAGCAGCAGCCGCACGTCGGCGAGCGCCGAGCGCGCGGTCGCCCCGATGGTCTCCAGCGCCCGCGTCGCCGCTGCCGGCTCGGACGCGGCGGCGTAGCGCGCCCCGTCCGCCTGCGCGATGACGACCGCCAGCGAGTGCGCCACGACGTCGTGCATGTCGCGGGCGATGCGGCCCCGCTCGTGCTCCGTGGCGGCGTCCAGCTCGGCGCGCTCCTTCGCCCGCCGGGTCTCACGGGCGCGTATCGCGGTGCGCACGAGCGCGCCGGTGACCCATGCGAGCAGGAGGGCGAAGCCCGCCGCGACGAGCACCGCGAGCGCGGTCGGGATGCTGCTCCACGTCACCCCGCCGCTGCCGAGGTACGACCCGAAGGTGAGGTACAGGGTGATCACGAGCGCGCCGACCATCGACGAGGCGAACCCGAGCCAGAAGACCACGCGGGTTCCGTACGCGGCCGTGACGTAGAGCACAGCGAAGATCGCGATATCGCTGAACCTGGGGTTCATGCCGGCGAGCATCTGCACGATCGCGCCGAACCACGCGATGGCCAGCGCGACTCCGGGCGACCACCGGCGCACCGCGACGGCGGCCGTCATCGCGAGCGTCACCGCGACGCCGGCGATCGGCTGCTGGCCGCCGATCTCCGCCGGACCGTACAGGTCGACCCAGATCGCGATCAGCCCGAAGAGCACGGCAGCGCCGACATCGACGCCGATCTGATACGGCTTCAGGCTGCGGAACACGCCCTTCACGCTACGGGAGCGGCCCCGTCGCGGCATCCGCCTTCAGATGTATTGAGCGCGACCGCGAGGGCTACGACCCGGCGAGCCATTCCCGGTAGGCGTCGAAGGCGTAGGGCCGCCCGAGGAACGACGCCACCATGTCGGCCGCGTCGCGGCTGCCGCCGCGCTCGAGGATCTCGGTGCGGTAGCGCAGCGCCACCTCGGCATCGGCGAGGTCGCGGCCGAACCCCGAGAGCAGGTCGCGGGCGATCACGAGGCTCCACTGGTACGTGTAGTAGCAGGCGCCGTACCCCGTGAGGTGGCCGAATCCGGCGTAGGTGTGCGCGTTGCGCAGCGGCCGGATCGGCGTCGCCGCCTCGATCAGCGCCTCGGTGGCCTCCTGCAGGTCGGCCGGCCGGTCGACGTGCAGGTGGTACGAGACGTTCGCATAGCCGAGCTGGCGGCGCACCTCGAGCGCCCGGCCGAAGGCGTCGGCCCGCTGCATGCGCGCGACGAGGTCCGCCGGGATGGGCTCGCCGTCGTCGTTCGCGGTGAAGGTCGCGAGTGTCGCGGGGTCCCACGCCCATTCCTCGAGAAGCTGGCTGGGGGCCTCGACGAAGTCCCACTCCGTCTCGAAGCCGCTGAAGCGCGTCCACGGCAGGTGCCCGCCGAGGATGTAGTGCACGAGGTGACCGAACTCGTGGAAGAACGTCACCACCTCGTCGTGCTCGAGCAGTCCGCGCGAGAAGTTGCAGACCAGCGTGCCCTCGGGCAGCGACCGGCCCGCGACGCCGGGCGAGAGCGAGAAGCAGGCGGCGTGGTTGTACTTGCCGTCGCGGGGGTGCAGATCGAGGTGGATGCGGCCGAGCCGCTCTTCCCCGCGCAGCACGTCGAAGCTCACCACGTCCTCGTGCCACGTGGACGTCTCCACTTGCGCGTACTGCAGGTCGAGGAGGCGACCGGTGGTCTCGAGCACGCCCGCCAGCACGCGATCGAAGCGGAAGTACGAGCGCACCCGCTGCGCGTCGACGTCGTACTCCTCGCGCTTCAGCGCGCTCATCAGAAACCAGTAGTCCGCGCTGGTGACGGCCTCGGCATCCGGAACATCCCGGCGCAGGCGCGCGAGCAGCCGCTCGTACTCGGCCGCGGCGGCGTCGCGGGATGCCTCGTCGAGGCGATCGAGGAACGCCGGGATCGCGGCCCCGGTGCCGATCATGCGCGTCTCCGTCTCGAAGTCGGCCCAGTCGGTGAAGCCCAGCAGGCGGGCCCGCTCCTCCCGCACCGCCAGCAGCTCGGCGAGCACCGGGTCGTTGTCGGGCCAGCCGAGGTCGTTGTACGCCTCGAGCAGGGCGGTGCGGGTGCCGCGATCGGTCGCGAACTCCCGCACCGGCATGAGGTCGGTGTACTCGGTCGTCAGGACCACGAGGCCGTCGTCGCCGGCGGGGTGCGCCTCGACGAAGTCGGCGGGAAGGCCCGCAAGCGCCTCCGGGGCGACGCGGATCTCCCGCTTGCCGTCCCGGATCGCCCGACCGAACGCGAGGCCCAGTTCGGTGTCGCGCGCGGTGAGCTCCCGCACCCGCTCACGGGCGCCGTCGTCGAGGTCGACGCCGCCGCGGCGGAAGTCGCGCAGGATGTGATCGAGCAGCCGGGCGGCGACGTCATCCAGCCCCTCGCGATCCGCATCGGCGAAGACGGCCCACAGGTCGCGGTCGAGGTTGCGCTCGGCCACAAGGGCGTCGACCGCCTCGACGCGCTCCTCCGCCGCGGCCCGGATGCCGGCATCCGGGTGCACCTCGGAGAGCAGGCTGGTCGCGCTCGCGACCTCCGACCCGGCGATCTCGGCGTCGTTCCACAGCTCGAGCTTCTCGAGGGTCGTGCGCGGCGATCCGTCCTTGAGTCGCTCGAGGGCGGCCCGGGCGGCGGCGAGCCGTGCGTCGGCGCGGGCGGAGACGAACTCGAGCCACCCGGCGTCGTCGGCGGGCAGATCCAGGAGCGAGGCAGTCATGCCCTCGACCCTATGGCCGCACCGGAAATCGGGTCCAGCGGCGCGGGCCAGTACCCTGGGAGGGACAACCCGTTCACCCCGCCGCATCGCCGTCCCTCGTTCGAGGAGGCAGCGGCCCGAGCCTCGGATCGGAGGTTCCCATGTCCACTGCCCACGCACACAACGCGAAGGCCATCATCGGCGAGCCCGAGGTCGTAGAGGACGCCTCGACAGGCTCGGCGACCGGACCGGGCTCGGCGTCGACCGTCGAGGACAGCGCCGCGTGGCTCGCGCTCAAGGATGCGGCCACGGCGCTGCAGTCGCTGCAGGTGAAGGACGGGTCGATTCCCGAGGGCTCCGACCACGACGCCGCCGGTCAGCACGTCGCGACGATCGTCGCGTCGATCCGGCTGCTCGCGCCGCTGTTCCCGCACGACGCCGACTACCTGGCCGCGTCGGTCGTCGACTTCGAGCGGTGGGCCGCGGAGGGGTTCGGCATCCCCGACTTCTACGACTCGCTCGTCGCCTTCCATCCGCAGAAGGACCGCGTGGACGGCATCCGCCACCTCGTCGTGTTCCCGATGTACACCCAGAACGGCTCGCAGAACCGCTTCGTCGAGGCCCTGATCGTCGAGGCGATCTGGCCCGAGTTCATCGCGGAGCTGGAGGCCGGCGACTACGGCAACAAGCTCTTCCTGTCGCTGCGACTGGTGGATTTCACGCCCGGCTACGACACGAACTCGGCGGTGCTGTTCCCCGAGACGGTCGCGATGCGCGAGATCCCGCCCTTCACGTGGGGCGCGATCTTCCAGGATCGCGAGGCGGCGCGCTTCCGGCGCGTCGTGCGCGCGGCATCCGGCATCACCCGTCTCGACCTGCCCGACGGTGCGGTGCGGATGCTGGATGACCAGGAGCTCGCAGAGCAGACGTTCGTGATGTGGGACATCATCCACGACCGCACGCACATGCGCGGCGACCTTCCGTTCGACCCGTTCATGATCAAGCAGCGGATGCCGTACTTCCTGTACTCGCTGGAGGAGCTGCGCTGCGACCTCACCGCGTTCCGCGAGAGCGTGCGCATCCAGCGCGCCCTCGCCGCGCGGCTCGAGGCCGGAGAGCAGCTGAGCGATGTCGAGAGGCAGACGCTCGAGCACGCGGCCCTCGTGCAGTACGCGGTGATCTTCGACCGGATCTTCCGGTTCGCGATCACGGGCTCGCGGGTGCGCAACTACGACGGGGTCGGCGACCA
>DASUQB010000485.1:0-4792 GCA_036280835.1 Microbacterium sp.
CGTGCTCGATCCCGCGCACCAGCAGGTTGTACTGCGGCTGCAGGGTGACGGGCGGTGCCCAGCCGTGACGCTCGGCCAGCATCGCCGCCTTGGTGAGCTGCCACCCCGTGAAGTTCGAGAACCCGTAGTAGCCGATCTTGCCCGCCGAGATCGCATCGTCGAGGAAGCGCAGGCTCTCCTCGAGGGGAGTCAGCCCGTCCCACGAGTGCAGCTGATAGAGGTCGATGTGGTCGACCCCGAGGCGGCGGAGGGAGTCATCCAGCGCCACACGCAGATGCCGGCGGGAGGTGCCGAGGTCGTTGGGACCCTTCCCCATCGGGAAGCGGCCCTTCGTCGCGAGGACGATCTGGCGGGCTTCCGTCGGGTGAGCCGACAACCACCCGCCGATGATCTCCTCGCTGACACCGGCGCTGTAGACGTCCGCGGTGTCGAGGAAGTTGCCGCCGCCCGCGACATAGGCGTCGATGATCTCGTGCGATGTCGCCTCATCGGCTTCGGCCCCGAACGTCATCGTGCCCAGGGCGTGCGCCAGCACGACGGTTCCGCTGCTGCCGAGACGGCGGTGGATGCCGGCGGCCCCGGCCACGCTCGACGCGCTCACGCCGCGGCCTCGGCGCCTTCGTCCGTGAGCTCGGCGAGCTGCTCGTCGGTCAGGACGAGATCCGATGCCTGCACCGAATCCCGGATGCTCTCCGGGCGGGACGCGCCGGGAATCGGGATGACGACGGGGGCGAGGGCCAGCTCCCACGCCAGGCAGACGCGCTGCGGGCTGACGCCCAGCTCGCCGGCGATCCGCTCGAAGGCCGCACCCTTGCCCGCCAGAGTGCTGGCACGGGTGATGCCGCCCAGCGGGCTCCACGGCAGGAAGGCGATGCCCAGCTGGGCGCAGAGCTCCAGCTCGACGAGGCTGCTGCGGAAGGCCGGCGAGAACTGATTCTGCACCGACACGAGCCGACCGCCGAGCACGTCCTGGGCGAGACGGATCTGGCCGACGTTCGCGTTCGAGATGCCCGCCATCCGGATGACGCCCTCATCGAGCAGGTCGCGGATCGCGCCCACCGAGTCTGCGTAGTCGACCTGCGGGTCGGGCCGGTGGAACTGGTACAGGCCGATCGCCTCGACGCCCAGCCGCTGCGCCGACTCCTTCACCGCCCGCTTGAGGTACTCCGGGCGCCCGTCGAGCGTCCAGCTGCCGTCACCGGGCCGGAGATGCCCGCCCTTCGTGGCGACGAGCACGCCGGACGTGTCTCCCCCATAGGTCGCGAGCGCCCGGGCGATCAGGCTCTCGTTGTGCCCGACCTCGTCGGCGTCGCGGTGATAGGCGTCTGCGGTGTCGATGAGCGTGACGCCCGCATCCAGTGCGGCATGGACGGTGGCGATGGAGCGCGCCTCGTCCGGCCTGCCTTCGATCGACATCGGCATGCCGCCGAGCCCGATCTCCCCTACCTGGACGTCGCCGATCGAACGCTGCTTCATTGGAGGAGCTCCTTCATCGTGAATGCACGGATGCCTCCACGCTAGGCGCGCGGCCCGCCCGAGGGCGAGGTTTGCGAGATCCGGGCCGGGGCCTGGACGTCCGGCCGTGCCGCGTGCTAAGCCGGGCGCTCCCGGATGCCCGCGGGTCACCGCGTCAGGTCGGCGATGACCCGGACCCCCGCGACGATCCTCTCCTCATCGGCGTTGCCGAAGCCGACAGCCAGGGTCGGTGCGGCCGGCGGTGCCAGCGAGAAGCCGCTCAGCCCGCGAACCGCGAGCGATCGCTCCGCCGCCCCGCGCACGACGGCGTCCTCATCGGCGGCGGCCGGCAGCCGGAGCAGACCGTGGAAGCCCGCGTCGAGCCCGGTGAGCCTCAGGTCGGGCGCCGCTTCGGCGAGCGCGGCGACGAGGGCGCTCCGTCGCCTCTTGTAGACGGCGCGCATCGCCCGCACGTGCCGATCGTGTCGTCCGCTGTCCAGGAGCAGGCCGAACGCGTACTGGTCGAGCGCGGACGACCCGCGGTCGGCCGCCTCCTTGCCGGCGGTCAGCGCGGGCAGCAGCGATGCGGGCGCAGCCACCCACCCGAGCCGGATCGCCGGGGCGTGGGTCTTGCTGGTCGAGCCCAGCAGGATGACCCTGTCGGGCGCGATGCCCTGCAGCGCCCCCACCGGCTGCCGGTCGTAGCGGAACTCCGAGTCGTAGTCGTCCTCGAGCACCCAGCCGCCGGTCCGGTCCGCCCACGCGATGAGCTGCGCACGCCGGGAGGGCGAGAGCACCGCACCGGTCGGTGCCTGATGGGCCGGGGTCACGATCGCGGCGTCGGCGGGCGACGCGGCGAGCGCGGCGACATCCATCCCCTCTCCATCGACGGGGACGCCGACGACCTCCATGCCGAAGCCCCGGGCGATGGGGTCGATCGACCGGTCGCCGGGGTCCTCGACGGCGAGGGTGCGCGCGCCGCCCTCGGCGAGCGCGCGCAGCACAAGCGACACGCCCTGGGCGAAGCCCGATCCCAGCACGATGTGAGACGGCGTGGTCTCCGCCGCCCGGGTGCGCCGAAGCGCCGCCGCGATGGCGTGGCGTGCGAAAGGATGCCCGACGGCATTGCCGTATCCCAGGTCTGCGCGGGTCGCCTGGCGCGCGGCGCGGCCGAGCGCCCACGCCCAGTCGTCGGCGGGGAACGATCCGAGATCGGGCACCCCTGGCCGCAGGTCGATGGCGAAGGCCGGCGCGATCGGATGCGTCCCGGGTGGGTCTGCGGCGGCCCTCGCCGCACCCGGCGAGACGACGGTGCCGGAACCCGACCGGGCATCGAGGTAGCCCTCGGCGATGAGCTGCTCGTACGCCTCGACGACCGTGCCGCGAGCCATCCGCAGGGCGAGCGCCAGCTCGCGCGTGCCCGGCAGCACTTCGCCCGAGGCGAGGCGACCGGCGCGCACCGCGTCGCGCAGGCCGTGCTGGAGCGTCCTTCCGCGATCGCCACGGGCGGTTCTACCCAGCTCGATCGAGAGCACAAGATCCGAAGCGGTCCACTTCATTGGCATGACACCGGACCATACCACTGGACCGCTCGCCGCTTAGCGTGAAGCCACCCTCCTGGAAGGAACTGCCATGAGCACCGTCACCCTCACCTGCTCCCTCTCCGTCGACGGCTTCGCCGCGGGCCCGGGCGGCGACCTGTCGCGCCTGCACCGCTGGCTCTTCGACTTCGAGTCGAACCACCCCGTCGATCACGAGGATCAGAACATGGCCGAGTTCCGGGCCGCAGGGGCCATCGTCTTCGGGCACACCACGTTCCGCTCGGGCGAGGTGCCGTGGGGCGACGCCGACGTCTTCGATGCACCGGTCTTCGTGCTCACCCACGTGCCGCGTCCGCCGCTCCGCCGCAACGGCACGATCTTCACGTTCGTCACGGGCGGTCCGCTCGAAGCGCTGACCCTGGCACGGGAGGCCGCCGGAGGGCGCGCCGTGATGATCATGGGCTCTCCGGATGTCGCGAGGCAGTGCCTCGCTGCGGGGCTCGTCGACCGCATCCTGCTGCATCTCATCCCCGTGCTGCTCGGAGGCGGCACACGACTGTTCGACGAGCTGGACGGCCCCGTCGAGCTGACGTGCGAGCGGATGCTCATCGACGATGAGGCGCCGCAGCTCGCCTATCGGGTGACAGGGCGTGAGTGACGCGCAGCCGGCAGCCGTGTGGCCGGTCTTCCCCATCTCGCTGGCGGCGCTGACGGCGTTCTTCCTGCCGCTGGCCGTGCTGCCGGCGCAGGCCCGCGCCGAGGGCGCGCCCCCCTCGCTCGCGGCCCTGACGTCGACCGCCTTCCTCCTCGGGGTCGTGGCCGGCGAACTCGGCGCGGCGGCCGCGCTGCGGCGTCTCGGATGCCGGCTGGCGATCCTCGCCGGGCTTTTCGCGATGTCCCTGTGCACGGCGCTCCTCGCGGCCGGCGCGACGCCGCCCGTCTGGGCGGCGCTCGGCGCGGTCCGCGGGATCGGCTTCGCGCTCGTCGCGGTGGCCGCGGCCGCGGTCGTGGCCGGGGGCGCGAGACCCGGGCGCCGGGGAGGCGCCCTCGGCTGGTTCGGCCTCGTCGCCGGAGTCCCGGCCGTGGTGGCGCTCCCGCTCGGGGTGCTTCTGACCGCACACGCGGGACCCGAGGCCGGGACGCTCGTGGCGGCCGGCGCGGCCGCGTGCGGCATCCCGTTCGCGTTCCTCGTGCCCGCCGGCGGCTTTCGGAACGCCGCGCCCGGCGGGCTCCGCGCCGTGCTCCGGCAGGCGCCGGCGCTGCGCCAGGCGGCCGCCCTGGCCCTGGGCGCCACGGCGAGCGGCGCCCTGATCGCCTATGCCCCCGCGTCCGTGGCGCCGAGCGATCCCGCACTGGCCGGCACCCTGCTCCTCACGGCCTCTGTCTCCGCCACCGTCGCACGGCTTCCGGCCGGGTGGCTCGGCGATCGCGTCGGCCCCGCACGCCTGCTCGGCCCGGCGCTCGTCGTCGCGGCGGTCGGCGTGGCGCTCTGCGCCGGCGTCGGCTGGGTCGCCCCGGCCCTCGGTGCGATCGGCATCGGAGCCGGATTCGGGGTGCTGCAGACCGCGACGCTGCACGGCATGAGCGCCGACGTGCCGGCGGAGCTGGCCGGCGCGGTCAGCGCGGTCTGGAACCTCGCGTACGACGTCGGCCTGCTCGCGGGCACGCTGGTGTTCGCCGTCCTCGCCGCGCTCGCGCCATCGGCGGCGGTGCTGCCGGGCATCGCGGCCGGCCTGGCCGCGGCATCCGTCCTGCTGATCCGCGCGCTGCGGCGGTCCGAGGCGATCGCGGCCACC
>DASUQB010000486.1:0-4996 GCA_036280835.1 Microbacterium sp.
GAGGAGCCCAGCCGGTCGCGCACCGAGGTGACGAGCGACCGGAGGTCATCCTGCGATCCCGCCGCGCCGATGCCGTCGGCGACGAACTGGAACGCCCCGACGGCCGACGCCTGGGCGGCGAGCGACGGGACGCGCTCAGCCAGCGCCCGGGCCTCGAACGCGGCGATCTTCTTCTCGGCTGCCTTGAGGCTTGCAGCCAGCTCCGCGATGCGATCGGGCAGCTGGTCCCGCGGGGTCTTCAGCGTCGAGGTGAGCTGCGAGACGATGGCCCGCTCCGCGGCGAGCTCCCGGAACGCGTCCTGCCCGACGAGCGCCTCGATGCGCCGGTTCGACGCGCCGACGGAGGACTCGCCCACGAGGCTGATGAGGCCGATCTCGGCACTCGATGAGACGTGGGTGCCGGCGCACAGCTCACGCGACCAGGGCCCGCCGATGTCGACCATGCGCACGACCGAGCCGTACTTCTCGCCGAAGAGCGCCATGGCGCCCGCTTCCTTCGCCTCGTCGAGCGACAGGATGCGGGTCTGCACCTCCAGGTTGTCGCGCACGGCGTTGCCGGCGATCTCCTCGACCTCGGTGCGGGTCTCGGGCGAGAGGGCCTGACCCCATGTGAAGTCGAACCGCAGGTAGCCGGCGCGATTCAGCGAGCCGGCCTGGGTCGCACCCTTGCCGAGGGTGTCGCGCAGCGCGGCGTGGACGAGGTGCGTCGCCGAGTGCGCCTGGCGGGCGGCGCGGCGGTTGGCCGCGTCGACGACCGAGGTCGCCGGCTGGCCGACGCCGACCTCGCCGCGTGTGACCTCGACCGTGTGGCTGATCAGCCCCTGGACGGGCTTCTGAACGTCGAGCACCTCGAGCTCGAAGCCCGGGCCGACGATCGTGCCCTTATCGGCCACCTGTCCGCCCGACTCCGCGTAGAGAGCCGTCTGCGAGAGGATGACCTCCGCGATCTGCCCCTGGGAGGCGCGGGTGACCGCCTGGCCGTCCACGAGCACGCCGAGCACCGCGGACTCCGTCTCGAGGTCGGTGTAGCCGGTGAACACCGTCTCGCCCTGGGCGCGGAAGTCCCGGTACACACTGAGGTCGGCGAGCGCGCGCTTGCGTGACTTCGCGTCGGCCTTCGCCCTCGCACGCTGCTCCTGCATCAGGGTGTTGAACGCGGCTCGGTCGACGCTCAGGCCGGCCTCCTCCGCGATCTCGAGGGTCAGATCGATGGGGAAGCCGTAGGTGTCGTGCAGCAGGAAGGCCTCGTCGCCGGCGAGCGTCGTGCCGCCGGCATCCTTCGTCAGCTGCAGCGCCGTGTCGAGGATCGTCGAGCCGGACGCGAGGGTGCGGAGGAACGTCTCCTCCTCGGCGTACGCGTATGCCGAAAGGCGCGCGTAGTCGTCGCCGACGACGGGGTACGACTCCTTCATCGCATCGCGTGAGGCGGTGAACAGCTCGGGGAACGTCGGGCCGTCGACGCCCAGCAGCCGCATCGCCCGGATCGCCCGCCGCATGAGACGCCGGAGGATGTAGCCGCGTCCCTCGTTCGACGGGGTGACCCCGTCCGAGAGCAGCATCAGCGACGAGCGCACGTGATCCGCGATCACGCGGAAGCGCACGTCGTCCTCGTGGTTCGCGCCGTACGTCCTGCCGGAGAGTGCGACCGCGCGGTCGAGCACGGGGCGCACCTGGTCGGTCTCGTACATGTTGTCGACGCCCTGCTTGATGAACGCGACGCGCTCGAGCCCCATGCCGGTGTCGATGTTCTTGTTCGGCAGTTCGCCCAGGATGTCGAAGTCGATCTTCGAGCGGACGTTGTCGATCGCGTACTGCATGAAGACGAGATTCCAGATCTCGACGTAGCGGTCATCGTCCGTGGCGGGACCGCCGTCCACGCCGTAAGCGGGGCCCCGGTCGAAGAAGATCTCCGAGCACGGTCCGGCCGGACCCGGCACGCCGGTGCTCCAGTAGTTGGAGTCCTTGCCGAGTCGCTGGATGCGCTCCTCGGGCAGCCCGGCGATGCGCTTCCACAGCTCCATCGCCTCGTCGTCGTCCTCGTAGACGGTGACCCACAGATCCTGCGGGTCGAAGCCGAGCTTCCCGTCCGCCTCGGACCCCGTCAGGAGGTCCCATGCGAACGTGATCGCGCCCTCCTTGAAGTAGTCGCCGAACGACCAGTTGCCCAGCATCTGGAAGAACGTCCCGTGACGCGGCGTCTTGCCGACCTCTTCGATGTCGTTGGTGCGGATGCACTTCTGCACGTCGGCGGCGCGCGCGTACGGCGGCGGCACGTTCCCGCTCAGGTATGGGATGAAGGGCACCATGCCGGCGACCGTGAACAGGAGCGTGGGGTCATCGCTCACGAGGGAGGCGCTCGGCACGATGACGTGGCCGTTCTTCTCGAAGTAATCGAGGTAGCGCTTCGCGATCTCCGCGGTCTTCATCGGTGGGGTGTTCCTTGCATGCGGGCGCGACCGCGCCCCGTTTCGGCGGGGCGGGGCTGGTGCGCGGGAGGGATCAGTCGTTGAGCTTCCTGGTGGCCTGGGATGCCGCGCCGGCGGCGTCGCCGGCCAGTGCCTGCGCCTTGTCGATGGCCTCGGAGGCCGCGTTCTTGGCCGACTCGATCACATCGGAGGCGGCATCCTGCACGTCGCTCAGGGCGACGCCGAACTTGGCCTCCTGCAGCCGGTAGGAGTCGCTGACGCGGTCGGTGAACTCGGCGATGCGGGCGTCGATGTCGGCGAGCAGCTCGTGCCCGCGGGGGTCCTTGCTCACCAGGTGCGCGGCGGCGAAGCCGCTGATCACGCCGATCAGAAACCAGAGAGCGTTCTTCATGTCACCCATCCTCGAGCGTCCGGACCGCGGTTGCGCGGCATCCGACCATCGTAGGCCGAAACGGCGAGAGGCGCCGGGGATGCCCCCGGCGCCTCTCGCGTCGCGACCTTTCGGCCACTGAGCCTGTCGACGTGCTAGCGCGCGGCGTAGTACTCGACGACGAGCTGGACTTCGCAGGTCACGGGAACCTCGGCGCGCTTGGGGCGACGCAGAAGGCGTGCCTGGAGCGTCGGGAGGTCGACCTCGAGGTAGCCCGGGAGCGGGGGCAGCACGTCGGCGTGGGCGCCGGCGGCGGCGACCTGGAACGGCTCGGTGCCCTCGCTCTTGGTCTTGACGTGGATGAGCTGACCCGGCTTCACGCGGAAGGACGGGCGGTCGACGAGCTGGCCGTCGACGAGGATGTGGCGGTGCACGACCAGCTGGCGGGCCTGCGAGGTGCTGCGGGCGAAGCCCGAGCGGAGCACGAGCGAGTCGAGACGCATCTCGAGCAGCTCGACCAGGTTCTCACCGGTCAGGCCCTCGGTGCGGCGCGCCTCGTTGAACGTGTTGCGCATCTGCTTCTCGCGGATGCCGTACTGGGCGCGCAGGCGCTGCTTCTCGCGCAGACGGACGGCGTAGTCGCTGTCCTGCTTGCGCTTGGTGCGGCCGTGCTCACCGGGAGCGTAGGGGCGCTTCTCGAGGTACTTGGCGGCCTTCGGGGTGAGGGCGATGCCGAGCGCGCGGGAGAGGCGGGTCTTGCTGCGGGTACGTGACTTGGTCGACACGGGAACCTTTCAATGACGTGGCCGCGTCGTTCGCGGCTCACGGACGTATCGCTCTCCCCTGCAGTTCCGGGCGCACGCCGGGGCGCATCGAAAAGTGGTGTGGGGGTGAGAGGATGCTCGAAATCCGATTCGAGCCGGTTCAGTCTACCAGATCGGGGGTTTCCCCCCGAGCGAGGACGGGTTCAGCGTTCTCCGCCGAGGATCCGCCGGATCTTGTCGAGGCGGGCCTGGATGTCGCGTTCCGTGCCGTGGTTGGTCGGCTCGTAGTAGCGCGTTCCGCGCAGCTCGTCGGGCAGGTACTGCTGCGCCACCACGCCGACGTCGCTGTCGTGCGGGTACTTGTAGCCCTTCCCGTGGCCCAGCCGCTTCGCGCCCGCGTAGTGCGCGTCGCGCAGGTGCACGGGCACCCGGCCGATCCGTCCCGCGCGCACGTCGGCGATGGCCTTGTCCACCGCGACGTAGGCGGCGTTCGACTTGGCCGTCGTCGCGAGATACGCGGTGGCCTCGGCCAGCGGGATGCGTCCCTCCGGCATCCCGATGAACGCGACGGCGTCGGCGGCCGCCACGGCGATCTGCAGCGCCTGGGGATCGGCCAGCCCGATGTCCTCGGCGGCCGAGATGACGAGCCGGCGCGCGATGAACCGCGGGTCCTCCCCCGCCTCGATCATGCGCGCGAGGTAGTGGATCGCGGCATCCACGTCCGACCCCCTGATCGACTTGATGAAGGCGCTGATGACGTCGTAGTGCTCGTCGCCCTGCCGGTCGTACCGCAGGAGCGCCCGGTCGACGGCCTGCGCGACGATGTCGGCAGTGACGACCGGAACCTCGTCATCGTCGGACGCGGCCATGCCCGCCGCCGCCTCCAGGGCGGTCAGGGCACGCCGGGCGTCGCCCGACGCGAGGCGGATCAAGGCGGCTCGCGCCTCCGGCTCGAGCGCCACCGCGCCGTTCAGTCCGCGGGAGTCGGTCAGCGCGCGGTCGACCAACGCCCCGAGATCCTCGTCGCTCAGGGGCTGCAGGGTCAGCAGCAGCGAGCGCGACAGAAGCGGCGAGATCACCGAGAACGAGGGATTCTCGGTCGTGGCCGCGATGAGGATCACCCAGCCGTTCTCGACGCCCGGGAGCAGCGCGTCCTGCTGGGCCTTCGTGAACCTGTGGATCTCGTCGAGGAAGAGGATCGTGGAGTGGCCGTACAGGTCGCGCTGGTTCAGCGCGTCCTGCATCACCTCGCGCACGTCGCGCACGCCGGCGGTGACCGCGGAGAGCTCGACGAAGCGGCGCCCGGAGGATCGGGCGATCGCCTGCGCGAGCGTGGTCTTGCCCGTGCCCGGCGGACCCCACAGGATGATCGACACGGCGCCCGGAGCGACCGCCTTCGGATCAGCCAGTGCCGTGATCGGCGAGCCGGGCTTGAG